>DATGFZ010000355.1:0-5274 GCA_035308805.1 Puia sp.
TGCTGTTGAAAAATGAAATTGACATTGGTTTGGTTCCGGTTGCGGTCATTCCGAAAATAAAGACCCATTATATTTCCACTGATTATTGCATTGGAAGCAAGGGCGCAGTGGCATCGGTTTGTCTTTTCAGCGAGACGCCAATTGAAAAGATAGATAAAGTGTTGCTCGATTATCAAAGCCAAACATCTGTTCAGCTGGTAAAAATATTGCTCAAAGAATATTGGAAGGTCAACCCGAAATTAATTGACGCAAAAGAAGATTTCCGCAAAGAGATAAAAGGAACAACTGCCGCCCTGGTCATCGGTGACCGTGCGCTGGAGCAAAGAAAGATCTCGGAATATGTTTATGATCTGGGCGAAGCATGGGGAAATTTTACGGGTTTGCCATTTGTATTTGCAGCATGGATTAGCAACAAAAAATTGGATGATCTTTTCATCCGGCAATTTAATGAAGCAAATCGATTCGGCGTTGATCACATAAAAGATTTACTTGCCCGTCTCCAATACGATGTTTTTGATCTTCATCAATATTATTCAAAGCACATCAGTTATGTTTTGGATGAAGAAAAGAGAAAAGGATTGAATTTATTTTTGCAATATCTGGAATAGATCAACTGATGGGTGAAGCAATGCTGCTGCGGATTTTACGCCCGCTCCGCCCTCTCAAATCGGGCGCTATTTTCAAATGCATGTAATCTTCAGCCAATTCACTCCCCACTGGCAACTCTTTGGCTAATGGTTTACCCCTAGATCGTTAAAAAGGCAGGGTCTGTATTTAAATAATATTTTGAATATCAGTATATTTGAACTTTACCCATTACTTTTAACCTTAAACCACCGGTATGAAAAGCATCATTTTTACTTCCGCAATCACTTTGCTTATTTTTCTGCCATCATGCACGAAGACCAATACCAAAACAGTAACCGTAACGGTCACGGACACAGTTACTCATACAATAATTGATACGCTCAACGATGTTCATTTGGCAAATGGGCTGGTTGCCTATTATCCATTCAATGGCAATGCAAACGACACGAGTGGAAATGGCTTGAACGGGACCATCACGGGAGGAGTTGGTTTTTCAAACGATGCAGCAGGAAACGCTAATAGTGCTGCCACTTTTGATGGATCGACGGGCTATATCATCGTGCCGGATATTACCGGAAAATTTCAGACAAGCGCCCTGTCAATTTCTTTCTTGGTAAATCTTACCAATACTACAGTGAGAGAGTCTTTTATTGCCAATCAGAACTTTACTGATGGCACTGGTTTAACCTATGGTGTTGTTATTGGTACGGCAGGCACAAGTTTGCCTTACTTCGGAGTCCCCACAAATACGCTAGGATGTGGTGCTCCCATTTATGATCTCAGTTCAACCGTTTCTATCGCAAACCAAATGAATCCGAATAAGTGGTATAATATTGTTGCCATTTTTTCAGATTCATTGCAGGAAATTTTTGTAAACGGAATATTAAATACGGCGATAACTAGAAATTTCGGAACGCTTAATCATTGCTCAAGCAATAATAGCCTCATGATTGGCGCATGGTGGAGCGGGGATCTAATTCCCGTTAACGGATCTATGGATGAAGTGAGAATTTACAACCGCGCATTAAATCAGGATGAAATCAATCAGCTGGCAAAAGCGGTTCAATAAATTGAGCTATTTTTTCTTAGCTGACGTATAATCGCGCCATTTTTCAATCAGGTTTTTAATATCATCAGGCAGCTCGCTTTCAAATAGGATCTCTTTATTGGTTGACGGGTGAATGAACCCGATTGTTTTTGCATGGAGAGCATGGCGCGGGCATATTTCAAAACAGTTATCTACAAACTGTTTGTACTTGCTGAATACCGTTCCTTTTACAATTTTATCTCCCCCGTACGTTTCATCATTGAATAGAGGATGTCCGACATGTTGCATATGGACCCTTATCTGGTGTGTTCTGCCCGTCTCCAGCACACATTGAACAAGGGTGACGTAGCCAAATCTTTCTAAAACGCTATAATGCGTGATCGCTTCTTTTCCATGGTCACCCTCCGGATAAGCGTCAAATAATTTTCTGAATCGTCTGTGCCTGCCGACGTGTGCGATTATTGTCCCGCTATCAGTAGGCACATCACCCCAAACCAGGGCGATGTACCGGCGTTTGACAGTTTGATTAAAAAATTGTTTTGCCAGACTGGTAACTGCCTTTTCGGTTTTTGCAAGAACCATCAGCCCGCTTGTATTCTTATCAATGCGGTGCACAAGCCCGAAACGCGGCAGCACATCTTCGGTTAATGAATTGTTTTCCTGTTGTAAATAATAGGCAACTCCGTTTATCAGCGTACCCGAATAATTACCACTGGCAGGATGTACCACCAATCCAGGAGGCTTGTTGATGATCAGCACGTCATCATCCTCATAAAAAATATTGAGCGGCATTTTTTCCGGAACAATTTTTTCCCCCGGTTTTTCTTTGTCAGAATAAACCACAATTTCATCTGCAGCTTTTGTTTTGTAATTGGGCTGAACCGTTTTGCCGTTCACCAGTACACGACCGGCTTCTACAGCCTGCTGAATTTTGTTGCGCGATGCATTTTCAATCCTTTGCACGAGGAACTTATCAATGCGAACTGGCTCCTGTCCTTTGTCAACAGTAATGCTTAACCGTTCATACAGCTCTTCGGTTATGTCGGCAGCTTCATTATATGAATCTTCCGTTATTATTTTTTTGCTCAACGACGTTTTTTTGCAAAACTAAGTTAGTTGATTGTTTGTATTAAATTTGCCATTTAATGTATGAGTATGCAACCGGTCATATTTTCTGATTTAGGCAAGATGGAATATGCAACCGCATGGCAATACCAGGAAAGTTTATTAAAGGAAAATGTGAGGATAAAGACCGATGTCCGAAATCACCGTTCAGCAGAAAAAACGATCAACCATCTTCTATTCGTCGAGCATCCGCCGGTGTACACTTTAGGCAAGAGCGGAAATGAAGAAAATGTTTTAATGGATGAACAGACGATGAAAAATAATGGCATTGAATTTTTTAGAACAAACCGGGGCGGAGACATCACTTTTCATGGTCCCGGGCAAATCGTCGTCTATCCCATTTTGGATCTCGAATACTTTGGAACCGATATCGGAAAATACCTGCGCAGCCTGGAAGAGGTGGTCATTCACACTTTGCAGGAATATCGTATTTGCGGACAGCGTTCAGCAGGCCAAACAGGAGTTTGGATTGAACCTGAACTGAAACAGAGAGCAAGAAAAATCTGTGCGATAGGAGTGCGCTGCAGCCGATGGATCACCATGCATGGCTTGGCGTTAAATGTAAATACAGATCTCTCTTATTTTAACCATATTGTTCCTTGTGGAATTGCGGATAAACAAGTTACTTCCATGGAAAAAGAATTACAAAGAACAATATCTTTGGAAGAAGTAAAAGAAAAAATCATGAAAAATTTTGAAGCGGTCTTCCATTGTATGATAAGTAATGCTTCGTTGCCCGGGGCCGAAAAAGCATGACATTCTTCAAAAATCTTTTGGAATAAAGAACCTGTTTTTTTCTTTCAATTTCCCATCTTCAAAAAGTTCAAACCTGAACCATCCAGAATGAACAAAATTTGTTTTGTCAACGATGAGAAGCACGTCTTTGATTTCTTTGATGTCAAAAACAGGTGAGGAGTCAAGCTCTAAAAATTTTACGGAATATTTTTTTGTTGTTGCATCGGGCAATGAAATATTTATGTTTCCATCTTTGGCAGTGAAAACATAATTTGAAATCTTGTAGACTTCCTTTGGAACAAAAGATTTTATCACGACGGTATCGGCGCCAATAAATGCAAGGGTATCTTTTGTTTTTTTCATCACGGAGTCACGGAACCGGTTTAGTGTTTTTCCGGGAAATTGGCCAATGAGTGAGTCATTTCTTTTTATGAAAATGATTGTTTCAATTTCTACCGTCGTTGCCTGATTTATTTTTGTCGGCGATGACAAGCGATCATTCTTATTGCTTTTCTGATAGACAATCCGCTGTTCCTCATTTCTTAATTTTATTTCTTTATTCTCAGTATTTTCATTTTCATTCACCACATTTATTCCTGTCGACGGACGCCTGGATTTTGAAAATAAGTAACTGCCATTTCCCAACACAATAAAAACACGGTAATAGATCCTGCCATCGGCTTTGGGATCAACAAAACCGTTTTGCGGAACAGAAGGATCGGGAACAGTGAGAAAGGTGGCAAAATTTTTCAAACTGTCGAATGAACGCTGAATACTGATCTGGCTCACCGATTGAAAGCCATTATGCCAGCTGATGATCGCCTTTCCATTGTTTTTTAAGACCACTGAAAATTTGGGAAGCGTGTCCTGTGCAAAAACGATTGCGGCAGATGTTAAGCAAATGATGAGGAGAGCCAGTCGGAAACGCATGTTTACAGTAACGAATCTTTTAGCGATGTATTTTAAAGTGGCAAATATAAAATATTGAAAAACAAATTTCAGTTAAAATTAAATGTTCCCCTGGGTAATGAATCATTTCCCTGCAAACCGCCGCTGTGGATGATAAGCAATTTACTGTCGGCCGGGAAAAAATCTTTCCTGACCAGGTCAAAAACCGCATAAAATAATTTCCCCGTATAGACGAAATCGGTTTTTATCTTGGTGTTTTCGTACAGCAGGTTTATAAAATCAATTAGCTCATTATTCTTTTTTGCGTAACCTCCAAAATGATATTGGTAATTGATGAGGCAGTTTTTTATTTTTTCAGGATCACGGAGGAATCTTTTGTTTTCAACCAATAGATCATTCATTCCCTTTAATGCGCAAATCCCAATTATCTGTTGACCCGTGTCAGCAGCGTTTGCGAGCCCTAAGAAAGTTGTGGTCGTCCCGACAGCGCATAAAATATGGGTGTAGACATTGTTCGTTACCAGTTTCATGATTTCCCCGCTTCCACGAATTCCCTGTATACCTGCGCCCCCTTCGGGAATGATTAAAGAGTTCGGGTATTTTGCTTGTAAACTTGAAATAAAATTTTCATCATTTCTTTTAAAATACTCATAACGAGAAATAAATACAGATTCCATGCCGTATTTTTTTGCCTGCATCAGGGTGTGGGATAATATTTCCGGTTCTTCGCCACGAATCATTCCCGTCAATGGCAAATTCAATTGTTTTGCCGCATGAGCCGTGGCGATGAGGTGACTCGAATAGGCGCCACCAAAAGTGATAATTGATTTTTTCAGCTCGACAGCATCTTCCAAATAATATTTCAATTT
>DATGFZ010000356.1:0-4613 GCA_035308805.1 Puia sp.
CAGCGCATAAAAATATAATGCTGAACGCTGCTCTCCAGTCTCTTGAGGTATTGGTCGGGGACTGGGTGATGGTTTTGTCAAACACTTCCTTTCTTTCAGACCCAACGGATAAATTGAAAGGGTATGCCTCTTTCGAGTTCATAGAGAATGGGGGGTTTCTGATTATGCGCCAGGGGAGCACTTTTCCGGGTCCTGCTGCGGCAAGCTGGCTAATCGGCCGGGATGATGCCATAGAGGATTATACGGTTCTTTATTTTGATTCACGCGGCATCTCCAGAAAATACGAAATGAGCTTCTGCCATGGAAAATGGAAGATGTGGCGAAGTTCTCCCCGTTTCTGGCAACGGTTTGAAGGAGAGTTTAACAAAAACGCAAATAAAATCACTGCATTTTGGGAAAAATCTGTCGATGGCAAAAACTGGGCGCATGACTTTGATGTTGAATTTACACGCATACACGGATGAACGAACGGCAGATAAGATAAAAAACCATCTCAGCAATTGATGTTTTTTCAGAATGGTCAGGTAGCCGGTCATTCAACACGATCCTGAATAGGATGATGATTCCTGCTGCACCAGCAGTAATTCTTTCTCTTTACGGAACAGAAAATACTATCTGGCGAATAATAGCCATCTTTTTTAAACCACGAAATGATTTTACTTGCCTGACGTTTCCAGTTTGCTCACCGCGCCCCGCGATGACTGATTCTGCAGCCATGATTCATGGGCAAAGCGCAAAAACAATAATCAGGGCAATCTTTTCGTTTGATCATGGTTGCATGTTGTGCTTACCATTGAAAATTGTTTATGCCTGAAAACCAATTGATTAAATTGCTTGTTCCCGCTCCACAATTTTTACGGCAGGCAAATGCTAACCAAGGGTATTTTTCGATGACATTCCGAAAAATAACCATTTAATCGATTTTCATTAAATTCAAATTTGCTACCATGAAACATTTACCATTAGTTTTAGCAGGTTGTCTTGTGATGAGCCTCGCCATGATCAGCTGTTCAAAGGGTTCGGCAGGACCAGCAGGACCTGCGGGTGCTACCGGCGCAGCCGGCGCGAATGGTGCCAATGGCACAAACGGTACCAACGGTACCAACGGCCCGGACAGCGTATTGCATTCTCCCTGGATCACTTTGGTGACAACAGTAGATACTTTTACCAACAATGGTATGCCGGATAGTATTTTTGTAGATACCCTGGCTGCACCTGCGATTACACAAGCCATCCTTGATAGCGGGTTGGTTTTGGGTTATATGCAAAATCTCTTTGCCAATGACAGTTCAATCGTCAATGTAATTGATTATTCCGGCTATATCGATGCGTATTATAAAGTCGGATTTATTGACTTCACCGCCCAGTCAGACATCAGCGGAGCAAAGTTCCGGTATGTTGTGATTCCCGGCTCCATCCTAACGCAAAGTGCCGCCTTCAAAAATTATACAAAATCAGAAATAAGATCAATGGATTTCAGTACGGCGACAAAACTGGTTAATGAAGCAACAAATAAAACAGCTCCCAATTAATAAGCTTAATATTTATAATGAAAACCCGATACCATTCCGGTATCAGGTTTTCTTTTGCTATTCCTTCCATGGAATCCGGTCTTTTACATTTTCCCTTCTATCCCTGCTTTTTTTCGTTTCATCTTGGTTGAAATATGCGTTGCTGAAGGATGTTCTTTTCCTGAATTGATCGGGACCCCGAGGGTGGCACCATCATCAGGGGTGGTGTTTTATCAGGCGTGATGCTTGCCCGAAAGAAGAAGGATAGACCGGTGAGCGACCCTATAGAAAGCTTATCCCAATCACTATTGTCACCAAAAAATAAAAATGCCAGGCTTGGAAAAGCCCGGCTGTTGTTGATCGTACCCTAAATCTTGAATATTTTTAATTGATCCCAATAAATTTTAGTGTTGCCCGACATGCCCGGTGGATATGTTGATGAGGTATTGATCAGCACATCCACCGGTCATTATGAAAAGTCGATTCCACGAAGGACCTAGCGATAACCAACAAAATTTCTATGTTCCTGGCATCCGTTCCGGCTGGATCTCGAAGAGAAGCACGAAGCGCACATGGTCATGACCATGGCAGCGAGCATGAATATGAAAATAATTTTTTTCATAATTTTTTGTATTTAGTGATTACTGTTGTTAGGTATTTCTGCAATCAGGCATTCATCATCCTTTCTAATGATTAAAATGAAGGCCCAATAAAGGTTGTTTTGAATTTAAGCAAACCAGCCTATGTAAGAAAGCAAAAAAACCAGGCTCAGAAAACCTATGGCTACAAGAGCGGTGGTCATTGATTCCGGGAGATTTGAAAATTGCATTTTGCGGTTCATAAATGTTGTTTTAAGGGTTCAAAAATGATTGATTAAAAAGATATGTGCATCATGTTTATCAGGTTGCTGCATGCAAACTGATAAAAACAATAAATTAAATCGTGAACGTTGTCTGTGTAAATGAAAAGACCTGCCTGCTCCCACATGGATTCAGAGGATAGTAAACGAAAGAGCCTGATAAAGACTGTCCGGTTCCATATAGATTGAATTGTTGCTTACCTCAGAGAATAATTGGATAGATATGAATTTTCTTAGCACCCGGCATGGATGCTGACCAGGGTCATTGGACTCATGGTATTAATTCCGAAAGAATGGATATTTAAATTGCCGTACTACATGGGAAATTTCAAACGAAGCTAACGGTACGGTATCTGTGGATTTTGATTTACCTAGGAAGATTGGCATTCAATAATCGAGTAATAAAAATAATATCCACATTTAACTATTGCAAGTTTTTTCGATACTATTTTCCGGGTTTTCAAACCTGACCGGGATTATTTACCATAAACCATTGCCCATGAACACAAAGCATTGGGCGAGCCGCAAGCTAAACTAAGGATTCAGACCTAGACCACCTGAACTCTGCGATTGACCCATCCAGAAATTTCTGCAGCCCGGGTAAGAAAAGTAAAGCATCCCGGCCATTATCCTGCCTTGAAAAATCCTTGTCCTCATAAAATTTCTATATATCCGTTCGTGCCGTTCACCCGGATCCGCTGACCGTCCCTGACCAGCCGGGTGGCATGCTCCACCCCGACAACAGCAGGCAGTCCGTATTCCCTGGCGATAACCGCGCCATGGGTCATCATCCCGCCCACTTCGGTGACAAGCCCCTTTATGGATACAAAAAGAGGTGTCCAGCCCGGGTCGGTAAATGTGGTGACGAGGATATCCCCTTCTTCCAGACCGGCATCGGCCATGTCCAGCACCACCCTTGCCCTTCCCTCGATGACACCGGAAGAAACCCCCAGACCAGGGATCGCCCCGCGAGGCATGTCTTCTTTTTTGTACCTGCCCCTGATGATCTCACCATCAGAGGTGATCACCCTTGGAGCTTCCCTTTTTTCATCGGCTTTATAGGCTTCTTTTCGCTGGCGGATCAGCTCCCCGTCGGCTTTCCCCGTGCGGGCAGCCTCGCGCAGCTCTTCAAAGCGCAGATAATAAATATCTTCCTTTTCCAGGATGGAACCGGCTTTTACCAGCCGTTCGGCTTCCCCAAGCAGCGCAAGCCTGTAGACGAAAAAGCGGCTCATGATGCTGTATTTCGGATATTCGCGGTATCCTATGAAATTCCGGAGCGTACGGATTTTCTCTTTTGTCATCATCCCCTTTTGCTCACCATCCGGCAGCCGGCTCAGGCGGTGCAATAAATCCTCCTCTTTTTTTACAGCCTGCTCCAGCCCCTGTCCAAATCTTCGGCTGGCCGCACCAGGCTCATTATTTTTGATATTGCGGAGGACAAGGGGGATCAGCACCCCGGGCTCTTCGCTCCAGCGAGCCCGGGTGATATCGATTTCCCCGCTGCAGCGCATGCCGTAGCTGGAAAGAAAGGCTTCCATAGCATCCCTCGTTTCCTTTCCTCCGGGGAAGCGGTCCAGCCCATCCAGAAAATCATCCTCTTTTACCTGCTCCAAATAACAGATGAGTTCGGGGTAAGGCCGTACCACATCAGCCACATCAAGCAGGGCAAGACCCATTTGGGAGGTAATGTTATCGGGCGCTGATTGAGAGAGTGTATCACTCACGTTTTTTTCACCGAGCCACTCCTCCATTTTTTCGTTGATCCAGGCTGACGCGTTGATCGCTGCCATGATCACACCCATGGTTTGCGGCTGAGCGAGGCTTTTTTTTAATTCAAGGATGTCTTCCCCGATAAAATCAACCAGGTCCGCCCCTGACACCTCCCGGATTCTCTGTTTTAGGGCGGCTACCGATGCTTCGCTGCGGCTGACCATTTCTTTTACGATTTCCGGATCGCTCCGGATCTCTTCCGCGAGCGGGGGAGCGGGCATCGGCTTCGGGGCGGCGGGAGGCGGCACCTGTGTATCAGTTTGTGGGGATTGGATAAAATCCCCCCGCTCGATGACTTTCAGGATTGAATCCCGGATCAGGGGATCATGCTCACCCATTGCCTTGAGTAAAGCTTCCCTACTTGCTGGCAAAGCCAGTTGCCGGGTGACATCGACAAAAAGTCGTCCTCCCGCCTCAAACATGGGCCGGAAGGCCATTAACTGCCACATAGAGAGTCCGAGCGGTTTCAT
>DATGFZ010000357.1:0-16324 GCA_035308805.1 Puia sp.
TGCTCCGGAATAAAAACAACAAATAAATAAATATGACAAAGGCACCTCCAACCAATCCATACTCCTCAATGATGATCGCGTAAATAAAATCGGAGTAAGGATGGGGAAGAAAATTCCTTTGCTGGCTATTTCCCGGACCTAAACCGATCCATCCGCCTTTTGCAATGGCAATCTTTGCCTGGTTGACCTGGTAACCATCTTCATCGTTCATTTCCTTGCTGCCATACATAAAAGTCTCCACGCGATTAATCCAGGTGTCAACACGTACAAATAAATGCGACCTGCCTTCTGTCTTTACGGTTTCAATGCTCCCGTCGTTTGATCTGTGGCGGATCACGGCAGCGCAAATGAGAATGACTACCGGGATCAATGCGAGCCCGATGGTGAGTAATAAATGCTTTGCGCGCGCGCGTCCGATAAACATCAACATCATACTTGTCGCACCAATCAATAATGCAGTTGATAAATTTGCGGGTGCTATTAAAATGCAAACAATGGCAACAGGTACAATGACCGGCAGAAATCCTTTTTTGAAATCTTTTATCACTTCCTGCTTCCTGCTCAAGAGCCTGCTCAAAAACATGAACAGGGCGAGTTTTGCCAGATCCGATGTTTGAAAAGTCAGGTTGATAATGGGCAACCGTATCCAGCGGCTTCCTTCGTTTAATTTTACGCCGAAGAACAATGTGTATACCAACAATGGGATGGAAATGAGGAACAAAATCTTTGCAACTTTTGAATAGATGATGTAATTGACCTGGTGAGCAAAATAAATGATCAGCACGCCAACAATGATGAATGCAAATTGCTTGAACAGATAAATTTCCGTATTGCCTTTGTACATTTTGTAGGCAAGCAGACCCGTTGAACTGTACACAGCAAGCAAAGAAACAAGTGCCAGCAGGATCACGCTTGTCCAGATTATTTTATCGCCCTTTGTCCGTGAGCCTAATTTGTGAAAAGGCTTGGGATTTACGAAATACGATGTCCGATTTACAAATTCTTCCATATCAGGTATACATTATCAATTCGAAAACTTTTTTCTTTTTGTTGGTTTATCTGAATCACGGATTAAAGGACGCTGCTCCCGTCTCCGATTTTGCAATCACCGTAATCGGTGATCCAGATAATAGTTGTACAAAGAACCAACAGCGCCGCCGTGCGGGGTCCGCCACGCGCAGCATTTCATAGTGGTACAGAAGCAGGGTAGGTAATCAATCGACTGCGGACAGGTGACAGTTGACTGCTATCACAGATCTTTTACGGCTTCCTTAAACTGGTTTCCTCTGTCTTCGTAATTCTTAAAGAGGTCGAAACTTGCACAGGCCGGACTTAGTAAAACCACGTCATCCTTTTTTGCAAAATGAAATGAAGCATGGACGGCTTCCTGCGCACTTTTTGTATCAACCATCACGGCAACGTCGTGTTGAAATGCTTCATGAATTTTGCGATTATCAAGTCCCATACATACTATCGCTTTCACTTTTTCTTTCACGAGATCGCGAATAAGTGAATAGTCATTTCCCTTGTCAACGCCACCGAGAATAAGGATGGTAGGCTTGGTCATGGTTTCGAGTGCGTACCAAACCGAGTTGACATTTGTTGCCTTGCTGTCGTTAATAAATTCGACTCCGCGAACCGTTGCAACATATTCCATGCGATGTTCCAGTGCTTCAAAACTTTGAATCGCTTCGCGGATCTTTTCCTTCCGGATCCCGACAGTGAGCGCCGCAAGCCCCGCCGCCATCGTGTTGTACTGATTATGAATTCCTTTCAGCGCGAAATCATAAATGCTCATTTGCATTTTTTCGCTTCCCGTTGCGAGCGTCATTTGCCCGTTTCGGATAAAGCCTCCTTTGTTAGTTTCATGTAGCATAGTAATTGGCAGTGGGTTAGTATGATGAGAATATTTAGAGACATATTTTTTTGTTACCGCATCGTCTTCACAGTAAATGAAATGATCATTTGCCGTTTGATTCATGACGATCCGGAATTTACTGCTGATATAATTTTCAAATTGATAATCGTACCGGTCCAGATGATCTTCGGTGATGTTTGTCAGTACCGCGACATCTGCTTTGAATTGCCGTATATCATCCAACTGAAAACTGCTTATCTCAGCCACATACCACTGCCTGGGATCCCGAGCAACCTGTTTTGCGAATGAATAACCGATGTTGCCCACCAATGCGCAATCATACTGGGCATGTTTAAAAATGTGATGCGTCATCGCTGTTGTCGTTGTTTTTCCATTGCTGCCGGTGATGCCAATGATCTTGCTATCGCCTTTATAGCGATAAGCCAATTCGATTTCGCTGATGATCGGAATATTTTTATTTCTTACCTCTTTTACCATCTCATTTTTTTCCGGGATCCCCGGGCTTTTCATCACTTCAACCGCATTCAGAATTTTTTCTGACGTGTGTTTTCCTTCTTCAAAATCTATTTGATGCTCGGTCAATTCTGTTTTGTAATTTTCTTTAAGCAGACTGCTGTCGGATACAAACACATCATACCCTTGCTGCTTTGCCAGCAAAGCTGCACCGACCCCACTTTCGCCGCCACCCAGAATTACCATGCGTTTGTTCATTTCTGTAATGAATAGTATTTAATCCTTATCTTTTGCATGCCATCTGCCCCTCAACCCTTATCCGTACCTCACGTTCACGCCTACCTGATTTTGAGCGTCACAACCGAAAACATCACACACAGAATCGTAATGATCCAAAACCTGGTAACAATTTTGCTTTCGTTATATCCCAGCTTTTGATAATGATGATGCAACGGGCTCATTAAAAAAATCCTTTTTCCTTCCCCCAATTTTTTTTTTGTATACTTGAAATACGAAACTTGTATCACTACGCTGGCGCTCTCCACCAAAAACACGCCGCAAAAAATCGGAATCAATAATTCCTTACGAACAATGATGGCGAGGGCAGCAATTACCCCTCCCAGCATCAAGCTACCGGTGTCACCCATGAAAACCTGAGCCGGGTAAGCGTTGTACCATAAAAAGCCGACACAGGCACCAATGAGTGCGCCGATAAAAATGGACAGCTCACCCAAATTCGGGATGTACATAATGTTCAGGTATTCCGCAAACCGAAGGTTGCCGCTTGCATAGGCAAAGACGCCAAGACAGGTTCCGATTATCGCGCTCACTCCCGTTGCCAACCCATCAAGTCCATCAGTGATATTCGCGCCATTTGAGACTGCAGTGACGATAAATATTACGATGATGATATACAAAATCCAGGTTGCTCCGCGAATGGCGGTCGGCAACAATTTGGAATAATTGAACTCATGATTTTTTACGAAAGGAATGGTGGCGATCGGCTCTTTGGCTTCCGCAAAATATTTTTCCTTGCCGTCCAGCACCACCGTTTTCAATCCAACCGTATCAACAGGCTTTTTTTCGCCAATGTATTCACGCCAGACTTTTGTGTTGCTGTTGAAATATAATGTTGCCGCCACAACAAATCCAAGCACCACCTGCCCAAGGATTTTAAACCATCCCGCTAACCCGTCTTTATCCCCTTTTTTATAGGCAACCCCCGTTTGTTGGGCTATGCGTTTGGCGCGTAGTTTCAGGTAGTCATCAATAAAACCAATGCAGCCAAGCCACACAGTACTGAAGATCATCAGTCGTATATAGGCTTTGTTCAGGTTGGCGAGCAGCAAAGTCGGGATCAGGATCGCCAGAATGATGATTATACCGCCCATCGTTGGCGTTCCTTTTTTCTGTTGCTCACCCGCAAGCCCGAGGTCACGCACGCTTTCACCGACTTGCTTTTTCAATAATATTTTGATCAATCGTTTTCCATATACGGTGGTAATCACCAATGATAATATAACGGCCAGCAATACACGAAATGTGATAAACTGGAATAAACTCCCGCCAGGAATCTTTACCCCAATTTGCCTGAACCAATCGAATAAATGATACAACATGCTGGTTGTTGTTTTATTATTATGTTGTCAACGCTGTAATACCGGTCATCTCCCGCTTTGTCGTCCTTTTTGCCTGCAGTCGGTGGAGGGGCGATCACCTGCTCATCGCTGCTCCCCGCCTTTTGCCAGGCGCTTCTTACTTTCCTAAATTTTCAAACACTTCCCTCAACACCTCCTTATCATCAAATGAATATTTTATTCCTTTTATATCCTGGTATTTTTCATGCCCTTTTCCGGCGATCAATACGATGTCATCATGCATCGCCAGACTCACCGCCGTCTTTATTGCTTCTCTCCTGTCGGGCATCGAAATAAATTTTCTCTTAGCCGCAACATCCAAACCAGCTTCCATTTCTTTTAAAATCTGCTCCGGGTCCTCACTCCTCGGATTATCCGAAGTGAAAATTGCTTTGTTGCTGTACTTGCACGCGACCTCTCCCATGATTGGTCTTTTGGTCTTATCCCGGTCACCCCCGCAACCGACTACCGTTATAATATGTTCATGACCTTTTCTTAAATTCTGAATGGTGGTAAGCACGTTGATCAGTGCATCAGGCGTGTGCGCATAATCCACGATACCAATTATTTTTTCTTTTTCAGAAATCATATAATCAAATCTCCCTTCCGCTCCCGTCAACACACTGAGGCATCGAAGCACTTCAAGTTTATCTTCACCCAGACAAATTGCAGCCCCAAAAACCGCCAAAAGATTGTATGCATTGAATTCACCGATCAGCCTGAAATGCACTTCCTGATCATTGACGGTCATGATCAATCCGGTCAGGTTATTTTCTAATATCCTTCCTTTGAACTCCGCCATCGTCTTTAAACTGTAGAAATATTTTTTTGCATTCGTATTCTGTAACATTACTTTTCCGCGTTTATCATCTGCATTTGAGATGGCAAATGCGGTTGAAGGCAATGAATCGAAAAAAGACTTTTTTACGCGGATGTATTCATCAAAAGTTTTATGATAATCCAGATGATCGTGCGTGATATTGGTGAATAGGGCACCGGCATATTGCAAACCCGCAATCCGGTTTTGATGAATGGCATGTGAGCTTGTTTCCATGAAAGCATGTGTGCATCCTGCATCAACCATTTGCCTCAACAAGGCATTCAGGCTAATGGCATCGGGTGTTGTATGTGTCGCCGGGATAATGGTGTCGCCGATCTGATTTTGCACGGTACTTAACAAACCGCTTTTACACCCTAATGTTTCAAAGAGCTTATGCAATAATGTGGCGACTGTTGTTTTCCCGTTGGTTCCTGTAACGCCAACCAATTTCAATTTCTCCGATGGCTGACCATAAAAATTATGCGCCATTAAACCTGTTGCGGCCCCACTGTTTTCGACCTGGACATACACGATATCCGGTTTCAGTTGCTCCGGCAACACTTCACAAATGATGGCGGTCGCCCCTTTTTCAATCACCGCATCAATAAACTGGTGTCCATTGGCGGTCACCCCTTTCACTGCAATAAAGACTGAGCCCTTGTTTACTTTTCGCGAATCGGTCTGTAAGTCATGTACTGCTGTGTGCAGATTTCCATGCACGGATCTGAGGTTGACTTTATATAATATATCCTGGAGCGTTGGCATCAATTCAGTTCAAGGGTTATGTTTTGATTTTTATTGAGCGCCGTTCCGGCAGGAACAGACTGCGCCTTCACTTTTCCTTTTCCTTTTGCTGTTACTTTCATGTTCATATTTTCCAATAAATACAAAGCATCTTTCAATCCCATGCCCTTTACATCTGGCATTTGTTGTTTATTGGTCTTCTCTTTATTCAGGATGGTTTCCTGGTTGTCTCCGTATAATCTTGCCCAGCTATTGTTTGCCGATGAATCATGATAATTCAGGTTAAAAGTTTGCATCACCAGTTTTAAGTCGCGTGTTGAACCTGCATAATAAAATTGTGCGCTGTCTTTACTGAATTCAGCATTAGGCACTGAGGTACTGCGTTCCGTTTTCTTTGCGTATAATTTATCAGCGATCTCACGAAATACCGGCGCAGAGACTTCTCCACCCATATGTTTAACCGGATGTTGTTTTGTTCTGATGACCACGATGCAACTGTATTGTGGCTTATCAAAAGGAAAATAACCGACAAACGAGGCCTGGTAAATTCCATCATCGTATTTTATTTTTGCACCGGAAGAAGTTCTCCCCGCAACATGCGCCGTACCTGTTTTCCCGCCCGCATCATACAGAGCGTTCTGAAAGACTTTTTTTCCGGTTCCGATCTTGGTTACAGCTAGCATGCAATCCTGCGCGTTTTTAATGACAGTGCTGTCAGCAATTTTTTCATCTACAACCTGCGGTTGAAATTCACGTACGGTCAGCCCATTATTCTGAATGCGGTCAACCAGATAGGGTTTCATCATTTTCCCATCATTAGCCACTGCATTATAAAGCATCAATGTCTGCAAGGGAGTCACTTCAATGGCATAGCCAAAACTCATCGTTATCATCGCATGTAACCCTTCATTGCCCCTCATCTTTGGCAGAACGGAATTCTCTTCACCCATCAGATCAATTCCGGTTTTTTTATCGAGGTGGAATTTGCGTACATAATTCAAAAAGCGTGATGGTTGCGAACCAAAACTCTTGTAGGCCAATTTGCTCATGCCCACGTTGGAACTGTGCGCAAAACATTCTTTCACTGTTTCAATTGGCTTGGGTTGTCTTTCCGCATCTGTCACCAGCCTTACACCAACAAATTCCTTCCCTTCAGAACCAACATTCACCTCATCCTGTAAACTCGTTTTCCCTTCACTCAACACAGAAAGCAGCGTAACCATTTTTATGGTCGAACCCGGTTCGGTTGCGCGCAATGCGTAATTAAAATCTTCATAGTAAGTGTTGTTATGCTGACGACTGAGATTTGCCATAGCCCTTATTTTTCCTGTCGCAACTTCCATGACCACACAGGTTCCCTGCTCTGCTTCGTTTTCACTCATTGACCGCAGCAGGGCATTTTCGGCCAGGTCCTGGATGTTCACATCAATATTGGTGACAATGTCTTTTCCATTTTCCGGATCAATTTCAGATCCTTCAACAGGAACATAATTCCCCGCGGCAATATATCTCACCAACTGCTTTCCGTTTTGACCCTTCAGGGCAGTATCGTAAGTGCGCTCCAGTCCAACATTCTGTGAGTTTTCTCTTGCCAGACCAATCGTGCGGTTAGCCAGCAACCCAAACGGGTTTAACCTTTTGCTGTTTGCTTTTATAATAAATCCGCTTCGGTTTCTGCCAAGCCGGACAAGCGGGAAATTGCGCAGGGTTTTGTATTGGTCGAAAGACACATTTTGTTGTAAGGTGAAAAACCTGTCATTGTTTTTATAGCCTTGTTGTAACTCACGTTTATAGGCAACCGAAGTCTGGTCTTTAAATAAGCCGGCAAGACAAAGTGATAATGAATCCAGGTTCTCTTTAAATTTCTTTCCGTTCTTTTCCCGCAATCCGTCCGCGCCAAAATCAATGTATATATCAAAATAGGGTATGGATGTGCTGAGCATGCTCCCGTCGTCACTGAAAATTGTTCCACGATCTGCGTCAAGCTCAACGTATTTTTGATGAACGCTGTCACTGAGTTTTTTCCAGTAACTACCCTGGAAATTCTGGATGTAAAAAGCCTTACCCAAAACCAGAAAACACAGCAGTCCTATGCCGATAAAGCACAAATACACTCTCCACAATATGTCGCGCTTTATTTCCAACGCATTTAGTTTTTAGTTTTTGAGTCAACACTATCATTGAGCACAAGCGGCGGTGCGGTCAGTTCTTTTAATCCGAACGCTTGCAGCGCTCTTGCCAGTTCACTTTCTTTGCTCCGGAACATCACTTCGCTTTTCAGTGTTTTATATTCGAATTGCAATTCTTTTAATTGATTCTGCGCCTTATTGATATTGCGTATGCTTTTATCTCCGTAATGTCCGTTATATATGTAGATGATAGCCAGCAGCGCGAGGAACAAAAAAAACGGTACATTCTTCACCATCCAACGATGCGTAAAGCGTTGCTTCAATTCATTTTTTAATTCCTTATTGTCATTGACCTGGTTCATTTCAAAATCGTTTGTTATTTTTTCCTATGCGCGTACCCTACCCTTAAACATGTATCTGCCACATGCTTTCGGCCAGGGATACATCCGCCAACGTTGTTCTGACATTTTCAGCAGCGCCGCCGGGACCATTTTCCCGGTTGCCTTTTTACCTTTTCTCCGCTATTCTTAGCTTTGCACTTCTCGACCTTGGGTTTTCATTCATCTCTTTTTCTGTAGGAACAATTGGTTTTTTAGTTACGATTTTCAAAGGAGGTTTTTCTGTTTGTCCAAAAGGATCATGATCTTCCCGGTTTTGCTCAGTCGTTCCGTTCTTAAAAAAATTCTTCACGATCCTGTCTTCCAGCGAATGAAATGTGATCACAGCAATCCGGCCGCCGGTATTCAACAGCGAAGGGGACTGGCTCAGCATGTCTTTCAAAGCGTTTAATTCATCATTCACTTCGATCCGCAAACTCTGAAAGACTTGCGCAAAATATTTATTGGGGTTTCCTTTTACTACGGTGCTTATTAAATTCGTAAAACTTCGTATAGTCGTAAACGTTAATTTCTTTCTTTGTTCAACAATTTTTCCGGCTAAAGTTTTTGAGTTTGTCACTTCTCCGTATTGCTCAAAAATTTTGTGCAGCCTTTTTTCATCATAGGAATTGATTACATCGGCAGCAGTCAGCGTTTGTTGGTTATTCATCCGCATATCCAGGGCACCATCAAACCGAAATGAAAAACCACGCTCCGCTTCATCAAACTGGTGACTGCTTACACCAAGATCTGCAGTAATCCCGTCCACCGTGGTTATTTTGTGCAATCGCAAAAAACGTTGCGCATGACGAAAATTTTGCGGCACGAAAACAACTCTTTTATCATCCGGCAAATTCCTTTTGGCATCAGGATCCTGGTCAAAGGCAAAAAGTTTTCCCCGCTCATCCAATCTTTTCAGTACACCAGATGCATGACCACCTCCTCCGAGCGTACAATCAACATAAATTCCATCAGGTTTAATCTGTAATCCTTCCAGCGTTTCATTCAATAGTACCGGAACATGGTAATCTTCGTTATTGGAAAATGGCAATGGGGAATGTTCCTTGTTACCCATGGCGATGGCTAATTCAGATCCGGATTTCCCGGACCTTTTTTGCTCATTAATCTTTTTCCCATCTCGCTGAATTTCTCAATTGGAAATTCTTCAAAGAACTTGTCATACTTACCATCATCCCATATTTCAATTAATTTTCCGGTAGCCACCAGCGAAATGTCTTTTTCCAAACCGGCATGTGTCCTTAAATTTGGAGGAATCAACATCCTGCCCGCTGAATCCAATTCTATTATCGTGGCGCCGTTCATAAAATATCTTCGAAATTGTCTAACTTCAGGGTCGAAATCCTCCAGATTGGTTACTCTCCCAAACACGTTATTCCATTCCTCCCAGGGGTATAAATTCAGGTGCTTTTCCAGTCCGCGGGAAATGACAAAACGTTTGTCACTGCTTTCTTCCATCTGTTTTTTTAAACCAGAAGGAAGAAGGAAGCGGCCTTTTGCGTCCAGCGTAGCTTTATATTCTCCCAGAAAACCAGCCATTTATACGTGAATTAAATAGAAAAATAACACAATATCCCACAAAATAACTTTTTTTCCCACTAATAATGAAAATTTAGGAAAATTAATTTTTTCCACAGGGCACCAGCTCCTGAAAAGACGTGGCAGCAGGGGTTTTGGGAATTTGGTCTGAAACGGATGTCAATGGAGTGTGGATACCGGTGGATTACTGTGCATAACCGGGCAATCATTATTCATTAAATTGCTTGTATGCCGCCAGCAGGTTATTCAGGAACGCCCCTGATCAGGAAATTGGGGATCTCGGAAAATATGAAGGTGCTTTTGATCAATGCGCCGGACAATTATTTCTCCCTCCTTGACAGCAATATTTCCCACCAGCTAGCAGATGAAAAAGCAACGCCTGACCTGGTTCATCTTTTTGCTACAACAAATCATGAATTGCATGCAGAAATGAAAAAATTAAAAAAAATTTGCGTCAAAAACCCGAACATCATCATCTGGGTTTCCTGGTATAAGAAAAGCTCGAAAATGGCAACCGACATTACAGAAAATGAGATCAGGGATTACGCACTTAAGAATGATCTGGTTGATATTAAAGTTTGCGCTGTAAGCAATGACTGGAGCGGTTTAAAACTGGTGGTCCCAAAAAATAAAAGGTGATTGCTAAAGGCATATCTCGGGGGAATCGCTAAATTTATTTTCAAATAAAAAAGCAGCAGTTGGCTGACATTTTTATGCATCCAAAAAATATTTCACTCTCCGGTTTTGATTATCACCTTGCTGAAAACAACATTGCCAAATATCCGCTACCTGAAAGGGACGCGTCGAAACTATTGGTTTACAAAAATGGAAAAATCAGTTTCGACGTTTTTAAAAATATTGCTGACCACCTTGCGCATGATTCATTAATTATTTTCAACAACACAAAAGTCATTGGGGCAAGAATAAAATATATAAAAGATAGCGGCGGTGCCGTTGAAATATTTTGCCTGGAACCCGATTCCCGGTATGCTGATGTCTCATCGGCAATGCACCAAACAAAATCTGCATACTGGAAATGCCTCGTTGGCGGAGCTTCCAAATGGAAATTCGGACAAATCCTGAACAAAGAAATAATGGCAAACAATCAGCCAATCATTTTGTCAGCTTCCGTAGCAGCAAAATTGAATGATTCTTTTTTGATTCAATTTTCCTGGTCACCTGAACATTTATCTTTTGCGGAAATCATTCACCATTTTGGAACCACCCCATTGCCACCATACATAAAAAGAGAAGTTGAAGGATCGGATGTTGAAAGATATCAAACCATTTATGCAGCGCATGAAGGTTCGGTCGCTGCGCCAACTGCAGGATTGCATTTTACGGATTACGTTTTCAGGCAATTGGCAGAAAAAAATATCACCCGGGAATTTGTAACGCTGCATGTCGGAGCAGGAACTTTTAAACCCGTAAAAACGGAAACCTTATCAGGTCATGAAATGCACGCCGAATTTATTGAAATAGATCAGGCCACCATTGATGCAATCATCCGTAACCTGGAAAGAAATATCATATCGGTCGGCACGACCTCGCTCCGAACGATTGAAAGTCTTTACTGGCTTGGCTTAAAAACAATATTGGATCCTCAAATAAGGGCAGAAAACCTGACCGTCTTTCAATGGGATCCATATGAATTATCTTCAGCAAATATTTTTGCCAAAGAATCACTACAGTCTTTATCAACATGGATGAAAGATAACGATCTTACCAAGATCATCACCAGAACGCAATTATTGATCGCGCCACCTTACCGGTGCAGAATTGTGAAAACGTTAATCACCAATTTTCATCAGCCAAAATCGACACTGCTGTTATTGGTAGCTTCTTTTGTTGGAAATATCTGGAAAAAAATATATGATCTTGCCCTGCAAAATGACTTCCGTTTTTTGAGTTACGGAGATTCATGTTTGTTATCCGGCGAAAATTCGTGATTATTCTTAAACGGGAATTCGAGCGTAAAACTTGTTCCTTTTCCGATGGTACTCTCGACTTTTATTTTTCCATCGTGTGCGTCGACCATTGTTTTCACATAACTCAATCCCAATCCAAAACCTTTTACATTATGCACGTTTCCTGTATGGGCACGATAAAATTTTTCAAATATCCGTCGTTGCGTTTCTTTATTCATTCCAATTCCATTGTCTTCAATGCGGAGAACAAAGTTTTTACTGGTACTGTGCGACGTGATCTTAATATTCACATGATCCCGCGAATACTTCACCGCATTGTCAATGAGATTGGAGATCAAACTGGTGAAATGGACTTCGTCGACCATCAACAGATCATTGGCCGCATTCAGCTGCAGTTCGGCTTTGCCATGCTTGTCTTCCAGTTGTAATTTAAAATTGTCAACCACATCTTTAATGACCTCGTGAACATGCACCGGAAAAAGATTCAGTTCCATTTCGTTTCTGTCGAGCAGCGCAGCCTGCAATATCGTTTCTACCTGCTTGTTCATCCGTTTGTTTTCTTCCTTGATGATGCTGCTAAAATAGTTGGATTTTTGTTTATCCTGTGAAACCTTATCATTGCGCAAGGCGTCGACAGCGAGGGATATGGTTGCCAGCGGCGTTTTGAATTCATGCGTCATGTTATTGATGAAATCATTTTTTATCTCGCTTATTTTCTTTTGCTGAAGCAGCGTGCGTATGGTCAGATAAAAGGCTGTGACGATAATCAGCGTAAAAAAAATAGCAATAAAAATCATGAGCCGCATTTCCTTCAGCACAATACTGTTATAATCAGGAACAATGACACACAGTGTCTCTGCGGGTGTCATATTATTCAATGAATTTCCGCCCGATTCCTGCAGCAGATACACAAATGGATGGTTATGTATCGTATCCTCAATGCTCTGGAGAAAATTCCTCGATTCCAGTTCATAGGTAATGAAATTTATATCCGAGCTTACTCCAAATTCAAACCTGGTATTTTTTAGTCCGTGATTGTTAAAGGCTTTCTGCAGTTTATCTCCGATTTCGGCAGCTGTAAATTTCTGGGCGATCGTTGTAGGTTTTAAAAACTCCATCATCATCTGGTCAGTGGGGTGCAATGTTTCACCTGGCTTAAACCGCAAATTTTTTACTCCGGGTAAAAGGGTTTTTTGCTGCATCAATTCCTGCCCGACATCATTCATCGCATATTCCACATTTTGCAGCAGTTGTTCCCGCTTATTTTCAACCATCGTCCTTACCCAGTTGACCTGGATGTAAATGATGCCAATAAGCGACAACGTGATCAATGCAATAATAACAGGAAAGATTTTTTTCACCGGCTGCTTTTTTTATAGTCAACTATGAATCAAACAGAAAAATGCGATACCGTTACGCCTTGGTCTTTATAGTTGATAATCTGCAAATCTATCAAAATGGGATAAGGTTTACCAGTTTTTATCTGGTCACGCCAAGACTATTTAACGAAGGTTTCACAAACCATATTACGGCAATTCAAGCGAATTGCCCCTATAAATATTATTTAAGTTTACCAGCTGGTATAATCCCGCAGCGCCGGACATTTATTTTCAATTTGTACACTTGTATTTTTCTAATTAATTTAGTCAATATGGATAATCCGGCAGCGGGCATATTGCTGATAGCTGATCCTTTTTTAAAAGATCCGAATTTTAAAAGAACGGTGATTTTTTTGTGCGAGCACAAAGAAGAAGGAAGTTTTGGCTTTGTGCTGAACAAAAATTACGATTACACCCTGGATGAACTGGTCAGCGGCGCAGACGATCTTAAAATAAATGTCTATTTCGGAGGACCGGTGCAAATGGATACCATTCATTTTTTGCATTTGTATCCCGAGAAGATTCCGGGGAGTTATGAAATCAACAATGGCGTTTTCTGGGGAGGTGATTTTGAAACAGCTATCGGTTTAATACGGGCAGGGGAAATTGACACCAATAAGATCCGCTTTTTTATCGGTTACTCAGGCTGGGGCGGCGGCCAGCTCAATGACGAATTGAAAGAAAAATCATGGCTAACGGTGGCTGCAACACGAAAATTAGTTTTTCACAAACACACCGATGAGATCTGGAAAGATGCCTTGCGCCATCTCGGTGGCGATTATGAAGTAATGATCAATTACCCCATCGATCCGACCTTGAATTAAAGAGGGTTTTAGCGCAGCCGGAATCCCGTCAGGTGTGCCACTTACTGATCGCTGCGCTCCTTTGCTCCTTCAACCAAAACCGTGACGGTATTATTGATTACTTCAACAAATCCATTTTGAATATCAAAAATGGCGAGATGATTAGCCTTATCTTTTAAAACCTTGAGGCGGCCGGCTTTTAATGCGCTGATCAGGGGAGCATGTTTTTCCAGCACTTCAAAAAAACCAGCGATGCCCGGCAGTTGAACGCCGTACACATCTCCGCTAAAGAGTTTTTTTTCCGGTGTAAGTATTTCAAGATTCATGACCCTTGCCCCCTCACGGGGAATTTAAAGTTTAAGATGTTGTTGACTACCGATCAAAAAAAGTAAAGTTTTGACGAAACGATGGTGATTGGTATGATTAATCCCCGTAACAAAATCATTTGACCCATCGCAAAAAAAACCGGGACATCAAAGATGGTCGAACCTCCGTTCCCGTCGGAGAAAGACCTGTTATCCTTGCGCTTCAACCATCAATTTCTTACCTTTTTCAATGGCATCGTCAATGGATCCGACGAGATTGAATGACGCTTCGGGATAGTCATCAACCTCACCATCCATGATCATATTAAATCCACGAATGGTTTCCTCAATCGGAACCAGTACGCCTTTCAAACCCGTGAATGCTTCTGCGACGTGGAATGGTTGCGACAAGAAACGCTGAACCTTTCTGGCGCGCGAAACGGTTTGTTTGTCCTCATCACTCAACTCATCCAATCCGAGAATGGCAATGATATCCTGTAATTCCTTATAGCGTTGCAAAATCAGTTTAACACGGTTGGCGCAAGTATAGTGTGCATCGCCGACAATTTTCGGAGTAAGGATGCGCGAGGTGGAATCCAATGGATCAACTGCGGGGTAGATCCCCAGATCCGCAATTTTTCTGCTCAGTACCGTTGTGGCATCAAGATGGGCGAAGGTCGTTGCCGGCGCCGGGTCGGTTAAATCATCAGCGGGCACATACACCGCTTGAACCGAAGTAATGGATCCATTTTTTGTTGACGTAATTCTTTCCTGCATCAATCCCATTTCCGTTGCCAGCGTCGGCTGGTAACCCACCGCAGAAGGCATACGACCCAATAAGGCAGAGACTTCCGAACCTGCTTGTGTAAACCGGAATATATTATCAACAAAGAAAAGGATGTCTCTTCCTCTGCCTTTGCCATCCCCGTCACGGAAATATTCCGCGACCGTCAGTCCGCTCAAAGCCACGCGGGCACGAGCTCCTGGCGGTTCGTTCATTTGTCCAAAAACAAATGTGGCTTTGGATTGGTTAAGCTCACCCATATTTACCTTGCTCAAATCCCATCCACCATGTTCCATGCTGTGTTTAAAATCATCACCATAATTCATAATACCGGCTTCGATCATTTCACGCATCAGGTCATTTCCTTCACGTGTTCTTTCACCCACCCCCGCAAACACCGACAACCCGGAATACGCTTTTGCAATATTATTGATCAGCTCCTGGATCAGCACCGTCTTCCCCACACCGGCGCCGCCAAACAATCCGATCTTACCCCCTTTTGCATATGGTTCGATCAGGTCAATTACTTTAATACCGGTAAACAGAATTTCGCTTGACGTACTTAAATTTTCAAAAGCAGGCGGTTTGCTGTGAATGGGTCTTCCATTTTCCTTGGAAACCTGTGGCAACCCGTCAATCGCATCCCCGGTTACATTAAACAAACGTCCTTTAATGTCTTCACCGATGGGCATCGTGATCGCCCTATTGGTGTCAAGTACTTCCATACCGCGAACCAGCCCTTCCGTTCCATCCATCGCAATGCAGCGCACACTGTCTTCACCAAGATGTTGCTGAACTTCAAGAACAAGCTTTTCGCCATCCTTTCTTTTTAATTCCAATGCGTTATAAATATCCGGAAGCTTACCATCGAATTGCACGTCGACAACCGCACCGATGATTTGTTTTATCTTACCAGCCTTCACCATATTATTAGGTTTTAAAAATGGCAGCAAAGGTAAGGGAGCGGAAGCTAATTTGAAAATGAAAAAATGGGATCATAGAGAAATAAAAAAAGGGGCAATTTAGGAATAAAACAACCGTCGTTTTTACTTTTTACTTTTTACTTTTGCTTTAATACCATGCAATTAATAGAAGTTACCGACAAATTTACGGCGAAGGATTTCTTAGCAGTCAATGTGCAATTGAACAGCATTGATCCCAATTATATCCGACCACTGGACAAAGACGTCAATGAGGTCTTTGATCCGGAAAAGAATAAGGCCTTCCGTTGGGGCGAATGCAAAAGATGGATATTAAAAACCAACGAAGGAAAATTTGCCGGAAGAATCGCCGCATTCACCAATAAAAAATACAAAAATAAGAATGATGAAGTACCGGTAGGGGGCGTTGGTTTTTTTGATTGCATCAATAACCAGGACGCTGCCGACATGCTGTTTGATGTTGCCAAACACTGGCTCCTGCAAAAAGGAATGGAAGCCATGGACGGACCCATCAATTTTGGCGAAAGAGACCGTTGGTGGGGTTTGGTGGTGCAGGGTTATGACCCGCCATTGTATTGCATGAATTAC
>DATGFZ010000358.1:0-10417 GCA_035308805.1 Puia sp.
GCTGGGAGCAGGCGGAACGCTGACCCTTACATCGGCAGCAGGAACGGATAACCAGACGGTATGTAGCGGAACAGCAATAACGAACATAGCCTACACATACGGCGGAACGGCAACAGGTATAACTGTTACAGGTCTTCCTGCCGGGCTGACGAGCAGCACAGTGGGCAATGTACTGACGATCACCGGCACGCCGACAGCTGGAGGCACCTATACGGTGACAGCAGCTACTCCATGCGGACCCATTACCCTATCGGGAACGATCCAAAATGCAAATACCATTGCACCGACATTTGCAGCAATAGGTCCGTTCTGCCAGGGATCAGCAGCAGTGGCATTGCCTTTAACTTCGACCAATAACATTGGAGGAAGTTGGAGTCCGGCAACGATCAGCACAGCTGCTATAGGAACGACAAATTATACATTTACTCCAACAGGGGGGCAGTGCGGAATTCCAATAGTTGTAAAGATTACCATAAGTGGTCCCGTTTCAACTACATCACAATTATCAATTTGTCCAAACCAAATACCATACAACTGGAATGGTCAGCAAATATCCGTTTCGGGCACTTATACAGCTAACCTTACCAACCAGGCAGGTTGTGACTCCACAGCGACCTTGATCGTGACCGTTACACCAACGATTACCAGCACGACCAACACAACGATTTGTGCGAACCAGCTTCCCTATGCCTGGAACGGACAGTCAATTACCGAGTCCGGAACATACAGCTCTACGTTCACCAATACCGGTGGATGCGATTCGATTGCGGTCTTAAACCTGACTGTAAATTCAGTATTAAGCAGCACGACCAATATTACAGTTTGCACCGGCCAGCTTCCATACAGCTGGAACGGACAATCCTATAATGCTGCCGGTACCTATAATGTCACGTTGACCAGCGCTGCCAATTGCGATTCGGTAGCGACTCTTAATTTATCGGTAACCGCGCCGACGACAAGTACCACCAACCTGACAGTTTGCCCAAGTCAGATACCTTATACCTGGAATGGTCAAAGCCTTTCTGTAGCAGGTACATACACAGCGACGATCACGAACGCATCAGGATGCGATTCGATTGCGACTCTTAATTTTGCAATCAATAGCCAGCTGACCAGCACAACGAACCTTACAGTGTGCCCGAACCAGTTGCCTTATAGCTGGAATGGTCAAAGTCTTCGTGGCGCAGGGACTTATACAGCAAATTTGACAGCAATTGGTGGCTGCGATTCCACGGCGACATTAAATTTAACGGTGAGCAACATATTGACAAGTACAACCAACGTTACCGTATGTTCAGCTACTCTGCCTTATTCATGGAA
Source organism: Puia sp. (assembly GCA_035308805.1). GTDB lineage: Bacteria > Bacteroidota > Bacteroidia > Chitinophagales > Chitinophagaceae > Puia. The sequence continues at coordinate 1,321 of DATGFZ010000358.1, forward strand.
CGGACAGTCTTTAGCAGCAGCAGGATCTTACACATCCAATCTTACGTCTGCCGGCGGATGTGATTCTGTCGCAACTTTAGTACTCACAGTCGATTCAAATTATCTGCCGATACGCTATCCGGCGGTAACAGCAACGCCGAATGTGGCTACGCAGCTTTATGCCAGGGTGTTTGGCAGTGGAGATACTTATTCCTGGAGTCCGAACATAGGGTTGGACCAATATAATATTTATAATCCGGTCTTTAATTATGATCAGCAAACGCAATACCTGATCACCATTACATCTCCCGCAGGTTGTTCCACTGTGGATACTTTGCTGGTTCAAGTTAACAACGCGACCCCGATGGTATCTGCCATCTTTGTTCCGCTGGCATGGTCGCCGAATGGAGACGGTCATAATGATAGACTATACCCACTTACAGAAAATATCAAGACCCTGCATTATTTCAGAATATTCAACAGGTGGGGACAATTGATGTTTGAGACCAATGCAATTGGTTATGGATGGGATGGCAATTATAAAGGAAAACCACAGATATCGGATGTATACACTTGGACGGCTGAAGCAATAGGCTATGATGGTCATCTTTATCAAAAAGCCGGAAACTCACTTTTATTAAGGTAAACTTTTAAGTTATGAGAAAGATTAATTGTGCTACTGCTTTTTTTATCGCAATGTTCATGATGAAGACAACTTTCGGACAAGATCCGAGTTTCTCTCAATTTTTTTCTTCACCATTAAACGTCAACCCTGCATTAACAGCCAATATCAATGGTGACTGGAGAATGATTTCCAATTTACGTGATGAATGGATACAACCTGCCAGTCCATATGCGACTGGAACTTTGTGTTTTGATAAAAAAATATTTCAAGAAAACATCCCGAATGTACCGGAAAAAAATGTTTTCGGTATAGGGGGAATGCTCATGTATGATTATGCGATGGGAGGTATTGTCAAAGGTACTTATGCATCTCTCGATTTTTCTTATAACATCAAAATTGCTGAAGATGCCTATGGGCATGTGCATCGGCTTGGCATTGGAGTAGGGGTGATTTACGGACACCGGTACGTTGATTTCAGCCGACTGAATTTCCAGGAACAATTTGTAGGCACAGGTTTTAATACCAATATGCCCACAGGGGAAGCCGCACTCTCAAATATGAAATCATATATCTCATCGACGGCGGGTCTGCTGTATACTTTCAAAACTGAAAAGAGTAATTTTGATTTTGGTGTGGCTGCATATCATTTAAATAAACCAAAACAAACCTTCCTCGAAGATCCGAATCAATTCTTACCTATGCGAAAAGTAATACATTCAAATTTTGAAACTTTTCTGAACGACAGGCTGGTTCTAAACGCCAATGGCATTTACCAGGAACAGGGGGGCACCCATTATTTTTCAATTGGCAGTGCCCTGGGATATTATTTGGATGACGATGGGACAACACTTTTCAACGTCGGTCTGTGGTATTGGTCAAATAACGCGATCATTCCTTATGTCGGTTTTACCTACCAGGACCTTCAGCTTGGTTTGAGTTACGATGCCACCGTTTCAAAACTTGATCAATCCGCCTCAAAGCCGAGCACATTTGAACTCTCCTTGATTTTACGTGGCAATAAAAAACCGCCTGGCATCATCCCTTGTCCCTGGAAATAAAATATGGGTGAGATCAAAATATAACTGCCTTATTTCGAATAGGCATCCCGGTTAACATTGATGCGGGGTTGATCATGCTGTTGGCGAGCTTATTGATTTGATTTTTGAGAGCATGAAAGGTCCTGTAAAGGCATTTATTTTCGAGTCGCCTTCCGGACACTGTCCTGCAAGCCAATGACATAATTTAAATCCACTCTCGCTTGCTCGTAATTCGGATTTATCCCGAGGGCGTTTTTCCAGGCATTTTTCGCATCATCGACCTGATGGTTGGCGTATAAAGCAACACCAATATTAAACCATAGATCGCTGTTTGCGGAATCAGCCGCGAGTCCTTTTTTAAATTCAACTATTGCTTCAGTCCATTTGCCATTTTTCCCATACATTTCGCTTCCTTTTATCAGGAAAAATTGTGCAATTTTCTTATACATAAGCGGTAGCATGGGATAATCTACATAATGCGCTTTTACTGAATCCATGCAATCTTTTGCTTCATCCATTTTTTCCAATTTATACCAGGCAAGCCCGCGGTTAAAAAACCCTGCTACATATACAGGGTCGATGGTGGTTGCTTTTTTGGCAAGTTCTATAGCCTTATATAAACTTTCTTTTCTTTGAATTGAATCCCGTATCAAATCTGCATTGTCGACCAAAGAAGTTACCACGTTGCCAATAGCAATAACACTGTTGGGGACGGTTTTGATATCGGCGGCAAATAATGTCTGATTATTTTTCCAATCTGCATTGCGTGATATCGTCTTATATCCAAATAGAAGTATGATCACTGCCATAAAAGTTGAAAGGATTATTCCAGCTGTTTTTGCGGGTTTTATCCTTTCATATCCTTTAATGATAAAATAAGCAACTGCAATTGAAAATCCGACTGAGGAATGATAAATAAGGCGCTCCCCCATTGTGCCCCCGATATTAAAAATCAAATTGCAGATGAGAGAAAAATTCAATAAATAAAATGCCATAGCGAAACAAAGTATACTGCGATAATTATTTTGAGCCGTGTTTTTTACTCTTGCAGCAACAGCAGGGGTCCCGCTGGGTCTTTGCGGCAAAAATCGAAACATGAAAATGATCAATCCTGCATATATCAATGCGGAGAGCCATACCAATGGGTTAGCAAAGTCTTTATAGGGGATCGAGTTATAGGAATAATCGGCAGACAAAGGATTGGGAAATATCAGCAGTTTAATATAGTTGAGCGAAGTAGAGATTTTTGTAGCTATTTCTTCGGGATAGCTGGCATATAGGTACGGATTATTTAGTACTTCCGTGCCTTCATTTTCATTTACAGGCCCCGAAGTATGTAGCCTCATAAGCAGATAGATCCCGATTGCCACTAGAAAAGGGAGGAAAATAATTATGCTTTTTTTTATGCTTACTCCATTAAAAAGATATAAGGAAAGGGGAAGCAGTATAATCAGGGTTATGGCATATTCTTTTGACAACAGCGCTAAAAAATAACTTACGACTGCTGCGATCTTCAGCCATTTCTTGCCGTTTTCCAGAAACTTAAAAGTGAAAATAAAAGTCAGGCATATAAAAAGCAATGACATGATTTCATCCCTGCTTTTAACATTGGCTACTACTTCTGTATGGATCGGATGGAGGGCGAAAATAATCGTGGCGATAAAAGCCATTAACGGGTTGCCCCTAAAAACAATATACCGCAGAAAATACAAAAGGACAAGGAGTGATAAAATATACCAGAGGATATTAAGAAAATGCCTGACATGCATCTCTTTGTTTATTTTGTCTTTCTGCTGTTTGGTCATGCCACTTGCCATGTATTGTTGCAACATGCTTTTTGTGCTGTCCTGATCCAGCGCTCCCATAAATTGTTGTTCAACAGCAAATGTCAAAATGGACAAAGGCCGGTAACGTCCACCTTTCAATTCATTACTGCTGTTTAACTGGCGGTAATAACTCTCATAGGCATCTTTGGTAAGAATATCAGGGATCCCCGAAAAACCCTCCTGAACATATTCATTTCTTACGATGACAATTCCGTCATCAAGGGCATATTCATTTGAAATGCTGTTGAAGTAACAAACAAATGTTAAGACCGAAATAATGATAGCCTGCAGCCTGAAATGGTGAATTGACCAGGGATTGGGCGAATTATCGTTCTTAGACTGTTGCAGGTTGTTTTCAACGTTGGATTGCGGGTGTTGCGGGAGTTTGCCCGGATGCTGGCGTTTTATTTTTTTTTTAGCCATTATTGATATTCGTGATCTAAAGAAATTGGTTTTGTGCTGAGCGCTTCTTAATCAACGTAAACGCGCGGGGTGTTCCGTTTACAAATTACAAACTATTTCCGGGAGGTTTTGAAAAACCTGGTGAAATTATTTACGGAATAAAACCAAAAAAATAGTTTAGGATGATCTAAATCATGACGAGACTTTATATGGAGGTTTTAGGATTGCTAGTTCAATTTTTAGGAAAGTTATATAATAAAGATCCATAGAAATCGGGAATTTTTACGTCAATCACAGATCATTGTTACATGTCCATAATGCAAGGTAACTTCGAATAGAAAATATTTTTAGGTTAACTCTTTGTTTATAGCGGGGAGCAGGCATTAGAGGTAAAAGCAGGGTAATCCATCAGTCCGATAAAAAATTTAATGGATTGTTGGCCGCGCCTGTTTTTGGCCAACCTGAGACGATCCTAAATTTAAGGGCAAATGTGAAGAGATACTAACCCGGAAAAATCAAAAATGCGAACGATTAATAATATTTTCGCTATATTGAACTCAGGAGTAATTACCGTCATGCATTCGTAAAAAAAATATACCGTACATGGCTTTTTTCGTCTATGCGTGAACGATATTTTATTAAACCTTAAATATGAAATATGAAAAAACTGCCAATCGCTTTGATCCTGCTTGCTTTTGCCTGCTCAAAGTCATCTCCATCCAAAAATGCCGGCGCGGATAATAATATATTTCCGGACAGCAGCAGCGATGCTTCCATTATCGTTACTTTTCCCAATAAGGTTAAATATACCTACAAGGATTATGAGACCTATAATGAAAATGCCCTGACCTGGACGGTGGATAGTGGCGCTGCTTCTGGATCAGCACCCATTGACGGTTATACTTTGTTTGGATTGTTTAACCCGCAGCACTATGAGATTTATTTTCAGAGTTACAGAAATACAGGACTTTACTTCTCTTTCTCTGCACCTTATTCGCTGAACGCACAGAATTATGTCGATACCATTGCTGATGGTGAGCTTCGACTGCAGATAGGTGATTCCGTGTTTTTGGCAACGAGCGCCATCGTGAATTTGCAGACGACCCAGCAGTTAGATAGTGCTGACGGGCAATGGATTTCCGGCACCTTCCAGATTTCATGCACGGCAGATTCGCTGGGTATTGGCGGAACAAATGTTAAAAATCTTCAATCTCCCATTTCAATCACGGCAACATTCAGGTCTATTCCAAATTTTTAGTGAATGTCCGGCCGCGCAACGGCTGGATTCATCGGAATGAGCTTGCCGTTTATTCCCGGTGGTAAATGGCAGTGGAGACACCGTGACCACCCTCGCCATCGTTTGCTATCACCCGGGCGATCGTCAACGTCTTCCTGTCGGTGGAAAGCGTCCAGGTTTCTGTCGCCTGGTATGTACTGTTGGATGCGGCGTCGTGGTAGCTGGCTGTTTCAACAAGTGCCTGACCAGACCATTTGATCGAGCGAATGCTCTTGGTCGTACCCTTTGTGTTCGTCATCGTCTTGCCATCAAGGGCCAGTTTGTCTGTAAGGGAATGAGTATCACCCGGACCTGTGTGAAATGTACTTTCAATACTTAGTGTATCTTTTGTCTGCACAATTTTTAATCTCACGGGCGAAACGAAGCCTCCGAAATTGCTCTTAAGTGAATCGACCTTCCAGGTGCCTGAAAAGTTCACTGTTTGCGATTTCGCGGAATGACTGAAAGCAGCGGAAAAAGCGAGTACAAAAAAACTGCGATAAAACAATTTTATCGTTTTTTTCAGATTATTTTTCATCCTGCAATTTTAATGGTTTTGATGGTAAATCGAATGATTTGAATGACACATGTTTGAAGTTAAATGAAATTTGCGGGGGTTGAGTGCTAATTTTTTAAGTGGTTTTCTGAAATGATCTTGCCGCAGTTACATATAACTCGCCTTGGCCCAGGTGAGACCCCTTTTGGGGTGGGGAACCATTATTGTTCTTTTGTAGCCTGGCGCGGCAGCAGGGATGCCGCCGATTTCTTCGTACTCCCATTTTCCGACAATCGACGTACGCGAAAAGTCTTTTCCCTGCAACTAAATTCCCGAACAAAAACCTACATTGTAGGAGCTAAAATCAACTGCCATGATCAGAAAGCTTATGCAAAACAGGGAGAGGCATGAGGCGGATTCCAAAAGAAATTATGAGGTGCAGCGAATTGAAACATTCAGCGACGGCGTTTTTGCTTTTGCCGTCACCCTGCTGATCGTTTCGCTGGAAGTGCCAAAGAATTTTAGCGAGCTCATGATCAACATGCGCGGTTTTTTTGCCTTCGGCATCAGTTTTTTACTGCTTGTTTTGATCTGGATGGAGCAGCACCGTTTTTTTAGAAAATACGGGCTTGAGGACCACTGGACGATCGCACTGAATGTGGCCCTGCTTTTTCTGGTATTGTTTTATGTATATCCCTTGAAGTTTCTTTTTACCCTCATATTCCACAATGAGATTTATGGCGGGGATAAGCCGTCTGTGGGGATCACCGAAGCGCAGGTGCCAGCGTTGATGCAGATCTATTCATTGGGCTATATGGCGATCTATTTACTTTTTACGCTGATGTATGCCCATGCTTACAGGAGAGCGGATTTTCTCGGGCTGACAGACATTGAACGATTTGATTGCAGGACCAATATCTATAAACAGGTCATATCGGGAGGCGTTGGTGTCAGTTCATTGATCTGCACACTGATCCTTCCGTTGAAACTGATGGATCTTTCCGGAATTATATACGTGCTGATCGGCCCCGCCCTGACGGTCTTCTTTTTTTTCCGGTTCAAGACCAGGAGAAAAAAATTTGCTGCGGAATGAATAAATTAATTCCGTGAAAAGACAGCTTGCGCGGGAGAGATGGACCATTGAATGGTCGTTCTTGTCTAACCGAAGAACGCAATAAAATTGATCAGGAAAATAACACTCAATAAACCGATAGCGAGTACAGCTACTACGCCGTTTTCTTTCAGACCGAAGGGTAATTTTGTTTTCATAAACTGATTATTTGGGTAATTGGATTAATTAAAAAAAACTTTTTTATACAGCACCAAAAATGTGCCAGAGTTGCTGCATCGTAAAACTGCGAAAGCGGAAAATACCATGCGTGTTTCCGTTAGACGAAGCGGGATTGCCGAAGTTCCGCATACGGCAAATCGTACAATTACGAAACCCGTCATCATATAACGGTTATCAGCAACCGAAAACTTTCCCAATGAGCCCGTTCATATGTTGAACATCTTGATTTCGATTTTTGGGTGTTGTATATTTGTACGGGACCGGGCTAAAAAAAATAATTTTTTTTTAGCCCTGGTGTAAACGATCCGCCATGAAAACAGCAAAACCGAGGTATAACCAGTTTGTGGGCTTCTACCTCAATGATCAGGACTACCAGGTCGTCCTGGAATTATTCTCCGCTTCAGTCTCATCCAGCCTCAGCGACTATATGAGGAAGGTTATTTTGCAAAAACCGGTAGTGATCAAAACAAGGAATGAGTCAGCTGAAATCCTGTTGCAGGAGATGATTGTTTTAAAAAACGGACTAAGCCAGGCGCAACAGAAATTTGCGGTTGCTGTAAACAGGCTGCTCACCTGCACCTCACCCCGGGAGGTCAGTTCCTGGTGCTCCGATCCCGAGCATGCGCCGGCAGAACTCCTGAACAAAATCGAAGAGATACGAATTTGCATGCTTCAATACTACCGGCTATGTACGTAAACATAAGTATGAGTAAGGGCGTGCGCGAGGTACTTTATTATCATGAGCGCAAATTGCGAATCGGAGCAGCTGAGCTGCTCAGCGCGGGTAATTTTCTGGAAAGCACCCAAGAACTAAGCTATAAGGCAAAACTGGCACGATTTAAAAACCTGATGGAGCTCAACAGCCGTGCGGAGTTTAAAATTTTGCGGGCAACCCTGGGCTTCCATCCTCTGGATAAAGAAAAACTTGGCCCGGGGCGGATGCGTGATATTTCCGTGGAATACCTGCAGCGCATTGGTTTTACGGGGCAGCCCTACCTGGTTTACGCCCATTATGATTCAGCCCATCCCCATCTCCATCTGGTCACCTGCCTGATCCGCCCCGACGGCTCACGGATCAAAACGCATTTTCTCGGAGTCCTTTCCGGAAAAGTGAGAAAGGAGATCGAGCAGGTCTACGGACTCTCAGGAACAGATAAAAAAGACCAGGCAAACCAGGCGGTTTGCGAAAAACATTCATCTCCCGGACGCCTGGAATATGGAAAGAGCCTGTACCGCCAGGGGATCGCACGCGTAGTGAACTGGGTGCTGGAGGAGTATTCCATCAGCAATCTTACCGAGCTAAATGCCATTCTCGGTGAATACCGCGTGATCGCTACCTGCGTGAAAGTAAACAGCATCAGCCCAGCCAATCGCGGACTGGTGTATGCCATGCTCAATGACAGCAATAAACCGGTTGGGAAGGCTATCCATGCCTCCGGCATAGAGAGCAGGCCGACACTCGCAAACCTGGAAATAAAATTCCAGGCAAATGAAGGGGATCGAGCATCCGGAATCAAACGCCTGCAGACAGTGATCAGCTGGACACTTGCCGGGCGCAAAATATCTCTTGACGAATTTGAGGCTGCACTGGCAAAAGAAAACATCGTGCTGGTAAAAAAAGCCGGGGGGTTTATTTATATCGACCATGAACGCAAAACGGTCTTGGAGGATAAAAACCTCGGGACGGAATATACCAGGGATGCCATTGCCCGGCAACTCATGCCCGCCCGAGAACTAACGGTGACGAACATACGAATAAAGGATCTGGATCTCTCGCGCTAAAAAAAGCTTCCCATGCCAAACGATCTTGCTCGCGCTCATTCCGGACTGAAACCCTTGCGCGATCTCCTTTTTGGGATAAGCATTGCCGTTATCATTCTTCACTGCTACCACCATGGTTATCCCGTTTTCCTGCAGTGGCAACTGACCACCGGCGTAACCGACCGGCTCATCGGTAATTTTTTCAGATCCTCCTGGACCCGTGATCCTGTTATCCTGAAGTCGGTCGCTTTGGTGGCGCTAGCCCTGGCGCAGACAGGAGCAGGCCCAGCCTCCGGCAATAACTCGGGGCTGGTGAAAATGGCGGGCATCACCTGCACGGGTTTATCCCTCTATTATTTTTCTGACCTGCCGGCGGGACTCTTCCGTGATCCTGCCACGCGCGA
>DATGFZ010000359.1:0-34434 GCA_035308805.1 Puia sp.
GAGCACAGGTTTATCATCAATGCGTATATATCTTTTGTCTTTAAAGAAGCTGCATAAAAATCGAAGGTGTTCAATATCGTCTTGTTCGGAATAATGCTGACGAATTAAAACTTCGTCATCGCTGCCATCCCATTTTCTCGACCAGTTCTCATTAGCCCAGCAAAGAAAATAGGGGAAACCAGATTTTACTTTATCGCGATAATTATCAAGAGGCTCGTGTAATATTCTTTTACCATTGAACCAATAATGATAGAACATGAAGCCATATATTCCATATTGCTTTGCCGCCACTGCCTGCATTTCCATCACTTCCGGCAAACGCAGATCATAAAATCCGAAATCCGCCGGTATATGTGGTTGATGGTGTCCTTTAAAAAGCGGTTTCGTTTTGGTAACATTTGTCCATTCTGTAAAACCTCTTCCCCACCACTCATCGTTTTCTGGTATCGGGTGAAATTGAGGAAGATAAACTGCGATAGAGCGGAGCTTCATATTGTTTTTCTTAGATCTCCGAAATTCTTTTATGAAGGCGGCTGAGCAAGTATTTCAGGTAATTCCTGCTCTTTTGTAGTTTCAGCACTTCGTTATATCCGGAAAAATCAACATCATTCACCAGTGGATCGAAAATTGAAATTTTAAAATAGCTAAGGATATTTTTAAGGAAATCATTCCTGAAGTTATCATCCTTAAAGGATTTCGTGGACTCACCCCCGGAAAAAAAATTCGCAATTATTTTATCAATATAAAGGAAATTATCCTTTGCATAACATCGCAAATTGAAATCCCAATCAGCGCAAAGTTTATAATTTGGGTTAAAATACCCGATTTTGTCTACAATAAAATTTCTTCGATAAAATATTGCTTGATGGCAAATGTTTTTTTTTAATAATTTTTTCTTATCAAAAGCACCATCATAAACTGCACCATCTTTTGCCCATGATGCTTCGCCAACTATTTTGACATTTCCATAAATGACGTTGATATTTGATTTTTCCTGAATCTTTTTTACATCTTCAAGAACCGTATCATTGTATAATTGATCGTCTGATCCTAGGAAATACAACCAATCTCCCTGAGCACGATTGATTCCTTTATTCATTGCATCATAAATTCCATTATCACGCTCAGAGATAACCTTGATTCTATCATCCTTGCGACTTTTTACAATGCTGACTGTATCGTCTTTTGAAAGTCCATCCACAATTACTATTTCGAAATCATCACATGATTGATTGACTATGCTTTGAAGTGCTGCTAAAATGCTTTTTTGGGAATTATAAGTCGGTATAATAATGGAGAAATTTTTACTCATATCTAAACAAACCAGAATTCTTTATTTACCATTATGGCATTTAAATTTGTATTTGCATACTCATAATAGTTCTTACTGACCAAAAAATCGATCAATTCTTTTTTTCTTGAACCGGCTCCAACGGGCGAATATTCGGCAGCTTCGATACAGACAACCTTAGGAAAAGATTTGTTGTAATCGATTGCTTCCATTATTTCAAAATCCATTCCTTCAACATCTATACTCATGAAATCTGGGAACATTCTATTACAATATTTTTCAAGAATATTTTCGATTGTGACTAGTTTTACTTTTTTGATTTCCGAAAGTGTTTTTCCATTTGTAATTAGAAAATCACATTCGCGTTTTGAAAATGTGCTTAATGTGTTGTCCTCCATAATATAAAAATCCATTTCACTTTCATTTGGACCAACCCCGAAATTCAAGTTTATATCGCCATTTCGATACTTTTGAAAAAGGGAAATCTGTCTTGGATTTGCCTCTATATTGATTCCTCTGCAACCCTTTTCATAAAAAAAGGCCGTATTACTCAAGAAAAAAGGATGATTGGCCCCTATATCGATATAGCTTGGCTGATGCACACCTCGTAACCTAAAAATATAATCTACAATCATGTCTTCCCCGCATTGAGAATAAGAACATTTTGAATACACCTCCTTGGCTTTTTGCCCTGACAATTTCAATAGTTGTTTTAGATGCGAAAGCTTATATGTCATTTGTCAATTTTGGATTTGCAAATAATGCATCTACTTGTAATAGTTCATTGCTTGGAGAACGGTGCCCTGGGGAAAGTTCTAATAAGATAAATTCATTTTTTTCCATCATATTATAGATATCATGAAAAACAGAAGAGTCTACATACAAAGGTTTAAGGGATAATTCGATCCATACATATCTTGATTTACCTAGAACATTCTTCCCTCCTTCCAATACCAGGTGTTCCACACCTTGCACATCAATTTTAATTAAATCGACAATATCGAGAGAAAGCTCCTGCGCGATTGAATCAAGAGTGCGGGTAATTAACTTTTCTTTTTTTGAGAGGCGCGTATTTATATTTCCGAGTTCCTTCATTTCTGATCTTACTTCCAAAATAGAAGAGGTTTCTTCATATTCATTTATTCGGAATTCAACATGGTTAAAATCCTTATCTGAAATTGCATTTTGAAACACAAAAATATTTTCATTTGAATATTTTAATTTCAAAAAATTAGCAAGATGCGCAATGGGTTCGATCAAAACAGTCTTTTGAATCTTATAGTGTTTTTTCAATTGATCAATAAAATCACCTTTGTGTGCGCCAGCGTCAATAACGGTAATTTTTTTATCAGGATCAAGATACTTTCTTAAATAAATTTCGATTTTGTCTTTTTCTTTCTTTTGGAACATCGCATCTGTTTTTTCTAATTCAAACCAAAATGTTATTTATTCTTTATAAGTCCAGAAATTTGCGAGTAGGAAGCCTTTAAAAAAAAATAGGAGATTTTTTTCAGTTCATTCTTATCATTGTAATTATAAACAACATAATCAATATAGTACCTCCAAAAATCCTTAAAGTCATTGTTAGCTATTTTGATTGAGATTAACTCTGCAGTTATATCTTTAAGGTGCTTAATAAAATATTTTCTAAACTTTTTATCGAAATAATTGACATAGAATTTGTAGGTAGGCAATTGGTTGATTAGGGTTTTCTCACGCGAAACCATTGACCATATTCCACCTAGGTGCCTTCGATATACACTCATAACTTCATTCAAATACCTTATTTTCCCATATTGGGCGTTGTGAAGGTCGAGAGTATAATTATTCATAAATAAAAAATACTTCTTAGGAAATTTCATAAGATTCTCACTTCGAAAAACGCATGTTGAGGTATATATAAATTCGCCCCTTGCAATGTCTTCGAATGTGCTTATTTCAGGTTGAGCTCGTGAATTGGAATATGAAATATTTTTCGAATCATTTTCAAAAATGATTTTTGCATTATGAAAACAGATGGAAAAATCCGAATTTTTCTCTAAAAAGTCAATTTGTTTTTGCAATTTGCATGCGTCCGTCCAATAATCATCTCCATCACATAAGGCAATATATTTTGAATTACATTTTTCAAATAAAATTCTAGTATTTTCAAATGCTCCTATATTTTGTTCATGAAAAACAGCCTTTATTTTATCTGGGAATTGCTCAATGTAATTATTAATTATTTCTCTTGTATTATCAGTTGAGCAATCTTCGCCAATTATTAATTGAAAATCAAAATTTGTTCTTTGTTGCAAAACTCCTTCTATTGCTTGTGCAATATATTTACCGTGATTAAATGTGCACATGGGTATATTTACGAGACAATTCTCTTTCATTATTTATTTTCGCAAGCAACTATGAAAAAATTAGTTTGCAAGCCCCAAAAATTATCCATGCATTTACAAACTGATATATTTCTAAAAAGAGAGGAGAAAATATTTATGACCTCTTCTTGATTTTTAAATATTCTGAAAACGTAGCCATTTCGTATATGTTTGTAATTATTACATACCCGTTACATAATGGAATACAGTTTTTTAAAATATAATTGTCAGAGGTAGGCAAAGAGGCAATGAATACTACATCATTCTTTAAAACGCGGACAATTTCAACGAGATTATCATCAAAAGAAGTTTCCTTGTCCACGTAGTTACATGAATGGCATGCAAGAACAAAATCGAAAAAACATTCTTTATACGGAATATTTGCATTTGTACCGCGCCTCAAACCTGCAGTTATGCCTAAATCCGGCAATCTCATTTCACCTAAAGCAATAATTTCTTCATGAATTTCAAACTCCATGAATTTTAAAACCACAATCATTTAATAATGGCATGTTGCGGCAATCTCCAAATCCCAAGTCTAAAAAATTTACAATTTTTATATTTAGACTTATCAAGATTTAGATTCTGATATTTGCCAAGAAAAGTTCTAATAACCCATTCTGTGGGATAAATTGGCATCTTTATTCTTTCCTTATGAAATGCAGTATATGTCTTTTGAACGTTTTCCATATCTTATTTTTTCAAAGTCGCATAGCCAAAGCCTTCTTTTCCAAAATAATTTCCACAGTAAAACATTACTATTTCGTCTCCAATTTTTGTAACATGAGGATAACATACCATTTCAGAATCCCATCCTTCAGAAGACACTTCTATTCCCACATTTTTATCATCTCTTACCCAATTGATCATATCAGTGGAATAGGCATATCCTATTCGGTAGCCGTTTTCATTGTTTCTAAAATCTATGCCGTGTCGATACGAAAAAAATAAATGGTATACCCCTTCATATTCGATAACACTTGCGCTAGTCTGACATTCTTCATTAACAATTGAAGGAATTATTTGTCTTCCATCCCTATTCCAGTTGATTCCATCATTGGATGTTGCAAACATTGTTACATATACTGATTCCATATGATTGCTGTATTCATTCCATCTAATGCCACTTTGATACCACATAACCCATTTATCTTTCTTTATTCTCATGACGCGTGGGCACGCTTGAAGGTATGGCTCATTATTAGTTGCACCAACTATTGGACCCTTTCCAAAACGTTTAAAAGTGTATCCTCCATCCCTGCTTACTGCTAAACCGATCGCCCAATTATACGGAACTGAATACATCCTGGTCCAACCAACATAATAAAGCCATATTTCGTTATTTTCGTCAACCCTAACAATGCTGCCTGGCATTATACCAAATTGATCAAATTCTCCACGTCCTCCAATTTGAAGAACTGGTTCTTTGTGGACATATAATATTTTTGATAAATCGTATCTATCAAAATCCGCAAAAGTTGTATAACTAATGAATCCATCCTTTGATCTCTCTGGCCTGGTAGTAAAATAAATCCTGACACGATCATCCAATTCTATCGCATTGGGGTTTTGAGAATAACTTTGCATGAGAGGGCTCAAACCAGTAGGATCAAATATTTTCCCCCTTTTTTCCCAATTAAATCTCGTCATTTCAATATATATAATTTAGCTTGTTATTTATCTAATTCGTTTTTTGCAGCGTCTTTCACAACTTGATCCAACCAATCATGCATACTTTTTCCTGTTTTAGCTCTCGCTGCTTGAGCAAGTTTTTTTCCTTCGTCAGAAATTCCTTCTAAATTGCCATAGTATCTTGACCAATGAGACCCGCCTCTTTCACTTGGTATTGGAATATGGTAATTCGCATTCGGCTCGCTATCTCCAACTATAAATTCAATCAAAAAAAAGGCACCCATTAAAATCCATTCGACTTTTACGTTTCTTGCTTCTACCGGCAACATTTCAACTGGAGCTACGTATCCAATTAAAGGATTGGAATTAATCATAATTTTTCCAAATTCGGTATTGCGCAACCAAGGACCAATTCCTTCATCTCCAACTACAACTTTTCCCCCAGGTTTTACTACCCGAGCCAGTTCTTGTAAACATCTTTTTATTTCAGCAAAAGTATTGATACCGCCAAAATGGAACGCAGCATCGAAATAATTATCTGAAAAGGATAAATAGCTTGCGTTCGCAATCGAAAAATGGATTTTATCCGTATAAGTTTCTAACCGATAAAATGCTTTTGACATGAAACTGCTTGACAATTCCTGGAAATACAATTGACCCTCGGGAATTCTGTTTATGATGTGAATAGCCGCTCTTCCGTCCCCCCCTCCAACCTCTAAAACAACATTTGACGGAGAAAGATTAAGTTTGTCAGTCATCTTTTCTCTTACCTCTTCCTCTTTTTCTCGAAATGTTTGAAATGGGAAACTCGCAAATTTTTCGTAATCATCTGCAAGCTTATCATAGAGTTGCTTGGTCTCTTGATCAATAATTGCTAAATTTTTCGGCCATGTAAAATCCGGAATGCCTTCTTTGATAACAAATTTATGATTATTAGAGCATACCAAATATCCTTCAATTATGTCATCGTTTCTACTCTCACTTTCGTTAAGAATAAACGGCAATGTACAAGCCGGGCATTTGTATACTTCTGCATCAGTTCGTTTCATATTTCTTTTCTTTATTGAAAATTGACAAGAGATCGTAAGTCAATATATTTTCAAATCCAATGCTATACGCTGTTCGCACAGAACTTTTATTGTCTTCAAAACAATCCCAATTAGCGATTAAATTGTGATCTAAACAATATTTCACAAATTCATTCACTACAATTTTTGCTAACCCCTTCTGTCGATATTCAATCAATGTCATAACATCTATTTCTGCATTATTATCAGTCACACATGCAGAATAACACAAAGCCACTGGGGAATTGACTTGATTTAGAATACAGAATCCAAATCCATTTTTTAAAAAATCTTCTCTATTCTTCCAGAATCGATTTTCAAGTTGGAGCTTAAAAATTGCTAGCTTATTAAAAATTTTTTCATCTATTCTGCATAACCGATAGTCAGTGGGTAAATGGTTTCTATGATTTTTAATAGTTTTCCCATTAAACTTTAATTGAAATCTTTTTCTTATTCGAATAGAGATCATATTTTTTTTCTCTTCCAAGAAAGAAACTATTTGTGAAGGCGCGTTGTAAATATGAAAGTAGGGCGGCATTTTTTCAGACATTATTAGAAAATTGACAAATTCTGAATAATCAATGTCACTTATAATGTTCAAATACGAGAACCCTGCTTTATGAAAGATAAAGTATGCGTTACTGTAGTTGACGAGTTTATATATATTACCCTGTTGTGAATTTAATAGTACTGCATTTATTAAAGGAAAACTTGTGTTTAAATTTATTTTGAAATCCAAAGTATCGACTTCTTGTATCATCTATAAATTTGAGAAAGAAGAAATACGCAAAAATTGACTACTATTTACTCGTAACGGCTTTGAAGATTCTGAAATAACTACCTTTTCATCCTCAAGATCTTTAACCGTCAATGAGTTCGCGCCAAGGAAACATTTTTTTCCAATTTTTACGCTATGACCTATTGTAGCATTTACAGCAATGAAAGTATTTGCACCGACATGTACATTTCCAGAAACATTGCAGCAGGAAGTTAGCCAGCAATTATCATCTATCACAGAATGATGAGCTACCATGGCTCCGCTGAATATAAATATATTGTTCTTAATTTCTACACAAGGATGAATTAGGGCCGGAGGCATAATGAAACAATTCCATCCAACAGTCACATTTAACGGCAAACGGACATTAGGACTAACTACAGATACTAATTTATACCCTTTTTCCATTGCTTTTCTGCATTTCATTTCACGAATGGAATTCAAATCGTGATAACCGATTGCAACAAACATATCATATTCAGCAGGTGCATATACATTTTCAACATCATTAAAGTCCACTACTGGCAGTCCATGAAATGTTTCATTTGCTTTGTATTTTTCATCGACACAGAATGCTTTTATATTAAAGCTACATTCCTCCGTAGCATAATAAAAAACTACTTCTGAAATTTTACCGATCCCAAATATGACAAGATCCTTTTTTATATTCATAGTAGTGCTAATTGTTTACGATCTATTTTGCCGTTTGCATTTTTTGGTATTGAATCTAACACTTCAATTATCCTAGGCACCATATATGGCGGCAATAAGTTTTTTAGGTCAAGAACTATGGATTCTTTTTTAATATTTTCATTTATACTTACAAATGCTTTGATCTGTCCTAATTCCGTATTGACCATTTGATAGATTACGCCTACTTCGTTTATATATATAAGCGAATTGAACGCGGCTTCAATTTCTTCGAGTTCAATTCTATAACCCATATGTTTTATTTGATTGTCTACTCTTCCCCTAAAATGAAGATCACCATTCTTTGCTTCCTCGACAACATCGCCGGTTTTATACATTATATTGCGAAATTTCTTTTTGGGATTTTGAACAAATGATTTTTCAGTCTTTTCTATATCATTGTAATATCCTAATCCAACACATGGACCAATAAGAGCAAGTTCACCGAAATGCTGATTTTCGGTATCAAAAGGAATTATTTCGTATCCGAAATTGGGTGCGATGTGGCCGAGAGTTGCAAGTTCATTCATGTTTTCAAAATCAGATTCTGAGATCTCATGCATAGAACAAATACAAGTACATTCAGTAGGGCCATATACATTGAGCAGCGTTATCCGGTCTTTAAAAAGATCGTAAAGCTGCTTTAATTTATTCTTAGGAAAGCCTTCACCTCCAAAAGCTATTTGTTTAATATTTTTAAAGTCATTTTTGGTAAGAGCTTTGGTGGTCAGAAGATATACTAAGAGTGAAGGAACGGAAAACCAAATTGTGCATCCTGAATCATTGATCGCCTTCACTAAATCATTCGCACTTTTAAGCAGATCACTTTTTATGGGCACCAATGTTGCTCCACTGAATAATGATGTATAAAAATCAAAAACAGAATTATCAAAGTAAATGGGGTTGGCATTAGTGAATACGTCATCCGGCTTGACATTAAAAGTCTGATGACCCCATTGAATAAAATTGAGGACATTATTATGGCTCATGACCGCGCCTTTTGGAAAACCAGTTGATCCGGAAGTAAACATGATATAGGCCGGGTCGCTACCAATGACCAGATCGACTATTTCAAGGTCGTGCGCATCTTGGGCAAATATTTCTTTTTGAAAGCCAATATCAGCGAGATCAAAAGATACAGTTGAGGGGAAAGATCCATCAAATTCTTTAAAGATTTCATTTCCTGTATTATCAAAAAAAACAGCAGCGGGCTTACAAACCTCAAGAATTTTTTTTACGCGCGCCCAGGGACTAGTCACATCGAGATTTGTATAAATGATTCCGAACTTTAAGCATGCCAGCATCAGTGCATAACCAAAATAGCTCTTTTCATTAAAGATTGCAATAACCTGATTTTTTTGAAAGCCCTTTTGAACAAGAAATTGTGCTAATTGATTTGATAATTGATTTAAATGAGAATATTTAATCAAAGTTCCATCTGGATATTTTAATGCAGTTTTCCTCGAGTATTGTTTTGAAATTTCATAAAATAGTTTTCCCAAATTGTAATTATAATACATAGGTTCTTAAATCGCCAGGCCTCCGTCCAAAGAAAGTGTTTTGCCATTAAAATAATTATTTTCTATGACAAATTTTATAGCAGAAAATAATTCTTCAAGTTCACCCAATCTTCCTAAAGGAATATTCTTTTGCCATTTGTTGAGCATAGCTTCGCTCAAACTCCTTTTTGTTGAAGGTGTATTAAAAAAACCCGGTGCAATCGACACTGCTCGTATTTTAAATATGCCCAATTCCTTGCTCCAGGTTTTAGCTAATGCTTCAACACCAGACTTCGAAGCCGCATAAGCTGATTGTCCAATATTTCCTTTTGCAGATATCGAACTGATGTTAATGATTACTCCCTTAACTCTTTTTTCAACCATCTGCTCAACAACATTGGAGGTCACATAAAAAACTGCATTCAGGTTTACATCAATTACCTTTTGCCAATTAGCCAAACTGTGCTTTTTATTTGAAAGCGACAAGGTATTGATAAGGGGTTCACTATGTATGACGCCGGCATTATTAATACAAACATTAACTCGTTCATGTTTTGTAAAAATGTCTTTTATTACCTCTTCCACATTGCTAGGATTTGTAACGTCGCAATAATAGCAAATGAGTTTATCATGTTTAGGCAAGCGTTCGATCAATTCCTGATTGTTGTCAAGAACAAATATTTTTTCCGCCTTATCCAGGAAATTTAGCGCGACGAATTGACCTAGTCCTTGCGCTGCTCCTGTAATCAATATATTAGCTTCTGAAATATCCATTATATCTCTTTACCCTTTGAAATTATGATTTTTTTGATATCGCCAATTGTTTGCATCCTTGCAATTTCTTCTCCACTAACTTCAATACTATATTCTTCTTCAAGTTTAGTAATAAAAAACATATGCGTCATGGAGTCCCACTCAGCAAAATTAATCAATCTGGTCTCATCATTGACTTGAGATCCGTCCACATTAAAAGAATCTTTCAAAATTTTATCTAATTTCATAATTAAAAGTTATTTGTTTTGCGCAGTTATGAGTTCATTTTGACTTAATAATTCTATAACCTCGCTCTTCGAATTAAACAGTAAAACATCTATGATGGAAAGATTGGGAACAAATTCATTATTGAATTGCGGATAAGAAATCGGAAAAGTTTTTAAAAAAGACAGTTTTATTCCTGATCGTTCAAAGAATTCATTTGAATAAATTCCTATACCACCTATTGGATTTACATAATGATCAGCTTTTTCTTTCAGGCAAATATCCAATATACGTTCCTGCGCTTTTAAATTTGCATTTTGATATATAGAAGAGCTATCTACAATTTGAGTTTCAATATCAAGATAAGTTGCAATTGATTTCAAACTTAGCAATGCGAGTTCATGAATACCATTAACAGGCGTATTGATAATATTTCGTATCAAAGAAAATGTTTTTTCAAAATGTGGCGCTTTTTTATAAGCTTGTTCAATAGTTTTTAAGAATTTTTTTGACCAACTTTCATTTTCTTGAACTTCTATTTGATTGATCAATTTATTTTGACTGGCTTCTTTGAGCGGGATTGTAAATAAAAAAGCCTTCCCATTTACAAGAAGGTTATTTCGATTAATCCATCCTTTGTTTATATAATTTACATCATCGTAGATCACAAATTTATCAACGGCGTTTATTAACTGGTAATACCCGATATAAGGAAAAACATAAGGTTGCATAATTCCTAGTTGCATATCAATCAACTTTGCTTTTCCAGGATTATATTGATTATAGTCAATTGTTGTTCGTCTGTCAGATCATGGAAAAGTGGAAGGCAAATTATTCGTTTGGCGATATCTTCAGCAATAGGGCAAGGTTGATAATTCAGATAAGGCAATGTGTTCAATGCGGGATAAAAATACCTACGTGGAATAATATTTTTAAATTTTAACTCTTCCATCGCCTTCACTAAATCTTTTTGAGAGTTAAAAATCAAAGGAAAATATGCATAATTGAAATGTATCTCTTTTCCAATGTTAAGTATTTGCAAGTTGCTGCTTTTCAAAAGCTCTTTGTACAACAGCCATTGTGATTTTCTTTTCTCCAAAATTTCGTCAATATACTTAAAATTGCAAAGGCCCATGGCAGCGTGCATTTCTGAGTTCTTACCATTTATCCCTATGCAAAAATATTCATCACCCAAATGTCCAAATTGTTTCAACAAATAGAGTTTTCGTGCAAGTGCATCATCTTTCGTCGTAATACAGCCCCCTTCTACCGTATGAAACAATTTTGTGGCATGAAAACTGCAGGTGCTTACATCGCCATATTCAAGAACTGATTTCCCGTATATTTTTGTTCCAAAAGCGTGCGCTGCATCATAAATAATTTTAATATTATTTGTTCTTGCAATGGTTTCTATTGCATTTACATCACAAGGACAACCATATACATGAGTTGCCAAAATTGCTTGAGTCTTTGGTGTGATGGCTTTTTCTATTTTGGAAGCATCAATGCAAAAATTCTCATTATTAATATCGACAAAAATTGGTCTACAGTTTTCCCATAGAATTGCATTTGTTGTTGCAACGTATGAAAAAGGAGTTGTGATGACTTCTCCAGTGATTTCAAGGGCTTTTAAGGCCATTTGCAATGCAATTGTTCCATTTCCGCAAAATAAAAAGTTGCTGACTTCAAAATAAGATTTTAGCTTTTTTTCTAGTTCAATTGACAATTCACCATTATTTGTTATCCAGCCTTTATCCCATGCTCGTTTTACCATTTTCGTATACTCTTCAAATGGCGGTAAAAAGGTTTTGGTTACATTAATCATTAATTTGAAATTTCAGCAAATAATATAGTCTCTTCTTCATGAATAGAACAATGGGACAAATACAATTTATAGCCCAATCCAAGGTCATGTATGAATTTGGGAATATTGACAAAGTCATCTAAACTATGGTAAATTGCAATAGCCAGTTTTGGTTTAAATTTTTTTATTACATTCATTGCCCCTTTTAATGCGGCTGGTTCCGCTCCTTCAATATCCATTTTTATGAAATTGACTTTATTAATATTAAGTCTATTCACCAAATCATCTATTGAAATGGATTCTACCTTTCCGTCATATTTTTCATCCCCATTCATAAAAACTCGACTTCCAGGACCGTTGTCAATATAAAACATTGTTCTATCAGACGTCTCCCAAACCGGATGTTTGATTACAGTTATTCTTTGTTCCAAATTTGGATTTAGAGCAATGTTCTTGGTCATTATTTCAAGGTTACTCGGGATGAATTCATAAGTAAATACTCTGCCAGAGTTTCCAACTTCATTCGCAAAATATAAAGCCGTATCTCCCCAGCACCCACCTGCATCAATAACAAAATCTCCTTTCTCAGCTTTAATGTATTTAAAGTTATGACCGTATTCATATTGTTTAAAAATAAAATCAATATAGGCTCCCATAGGAAGGAAATACAGTTGAATGGGTATACCTTTCTTATTGAGATTTACTAATGGTAATTCCCAATTAAAAAAACTTGCCTTGATGAAAGTATTTTTATCAGTCAATTCTTCAATCTCTTTGATTCCTGCCCAAAATTCGGGCGTGTTTAAAGGCAATTTTACTTTTGTAAATCCCAAAACGCGAAATGCTAAAATTTTGACCAACAAAATCTTAGATTCCTCATTTGATAGAAGATCATAAAGATCTTCTAAGTCGCTTAAATAAGGATCTATAATCCCTATTTTTTCGCCTATATATTTAATTACATCTTCCTTTTTTGTTATTTCATATCCACGATTATTGAAAATCTTTTCTAGTTTTTTTCGAATCTTCCCTTTTATTGTCAAAGGGATCACAGCTATTTCCCCAAAACGTATTTCATCATAATTATCAATATAGGAAAAACTATTTCTAGAATCAACAAGCAATTCTTCTATCAATTTACTATAAAAATTCATTTAAAAAGCTTTTTAAGATCATGAAGGACGACACGATTGCTTAAATTCTAGGATAAAAATATGAAATCTAGTTTTGGTCGTATGTACCCTGGCCATTTCCCATGCCAGCTCGAACCTGAACGATCCTCATTTACTTCAAAGGACACGATATTTTCAAAAAAATAAATAGGGTAAGAAGAATCACCAACAATCATTAGTGAAATATTATAAGTATCATCATTTAAGAAATTGGAAGGTATCGCACAGGTAGCCTTATGCAAACCTATAGGAAGAATTTTGGCAACGGTTCCGTTTGCAAATACACATTCTCCGGCAAAATTATTAAAGAAAATTGTGAGGTTGATGGTTTTATTGCTTTCAAAATTCCAAAATTCAATATCAATATTAATTTTTTTCTTGACTGTAATCGGTTCTTCAGGATAATCAAGTTCAGGACGAATTTCAATCCTCTTCAGTTTTGCTACTTCATTGCCAGGCGCAATTTTCGGATTTTCGAACGATTGTATCATCCCACCATTCATATGATTATATAGATAATTATTTATGACACTATTGCTATCGCCAATTTCCGTAATGAGTCCATTGCCCAGACTAATCACTGTAGTACATAAGCTCTTTATTGCTGTCATGTTGTGACTTACAAACAAAACCGTTCTTCCTTGTTTATCACTGACATCCTTCATTTTACCAAGGCACTTTTTTTGAAACTCCGCATCACCTACTGCAAGCACTTCATCGACAATTAAAATTTCCGGTTCCAAATGTGCAGCAACGCCAAATGCCAAACGTACATACATTCCTGATGAATAACGCTTAACCG
The DNA here is from genome assembly GCA_035308805.1 of Puia sp. Taxonomy (GTDB): domain Bacteria; phylum Bacteroidota; class Bacteroidia; order Chitinophagales; family Chitinophagaceae; genus Puia. The sequence goes on from DATGFZ010000359.1 coordinate 14,080, forward strand.
GGGTGTCAATATATCTTTGCACACCTGCGAAATCTACGATCTCATCAAACTTATTTTTTATTTCGCGTTTTGTCATACCCAGTATTGCGCCATTCAAAAAAATGTTATCCCTGCCTGTCAGCTCTGGATGGAAACCAGTTCCTACCTCAAGTAAACTCGCTACGCGTCCTTTAATCTTAATACTGCCAATAGTTGGAACAGTGGTGCGACTTAATATTTTCAACAGTGTTGATTTGCCCGCACCGTTCCGGCCAATGATCCCTAAAGCTTCCCCGCGTTTTACCTCAAAGTTGATATCCCTTAAAGCCCAAACATATTCACTGTCTGTTTTTTTGGTACGGTCATTTTCTTCACCAATTTTCAAATACGGATTTTCCTTGCCACGCACTTTATAAAACCATTTATTAACATCATGCATTAATGTGCCGGTGCTCACCTCACCTAAACGATACTGTTTAGAAATATTTTCAACTTTAATTACTGTGTCGGGCATTTAAAAAATTAAACGGTATCCATAAAAGATCTTTCCACCTTACTGAAAATAAGCAAGCCGATGAATAGAGAAGAAAACATAAAAATTATGCTGTACAGGATTCCTCCTGTTTGGATGGAACCTTTGTGAAATAAAATGAATCTAAATGCCTCTACCAGGGAACTCAATGGATTTGCTTCAATAATGAATTTAAATTTGCTCTTTGCAAGATAAGAGATCGGGTAGCCAACAGGTGTCACATAAAGAAGCAACTGAACAATAAAGGTCATCAAAATCGTAAAATCCCTGTATTTTGTCGTAAGTGATGAAACAATAATTCCCAAACCCAAACCGATGCCCGCCATAATCACTAGTAATAACGGAATGAAAAACCATAAAAAACTTATTTGAATTGGAAATCCATGAAACTGATACCATATCATTACCGCTAACAATAATCCAAACTGAATGCCAAATCGATAAATGTTTGATAGCACCACCGAAAGTGGAATAATAAGACGCGGAAAATAAACTTTTCCAAAAATAGCTGCATTAACAACAAAAGTGTTGGAAGTGCTGGTAAGACAAACAGAAAAATAATTCCACATGGTAATGCCACTCATATAAAACAGTACCGGCTGAATGCCGTCCGTAGGAATATTTGCAATTTTCCCAAAGATGAGTAAGAAAATCGCAGTTGTTAGAATGGGTTGAATTAGATGCCATAAAGGACCAAGAATGGTTTGTTTATACTGGGCTTTAAAATCTCTTTTTACAAAAAGAACCAGCAGATCACGGTAGCGCCAAAGGTCCTTTAGGTTTAAATCGAAAAGAGAGCTTTTGGGAGTAATCACCAGGTCCCAATTTCCTTTTATTTTTTCTTTTGTCATTTCAATAAGCGGCAAAATTCTTTTTACAGAATACCCATGTGAAGATTAAAAATAGAAAGACAGGTTATGTGGAGATTGTGACCAGTTTTAAATTTTTCTAAACCATTTTCTGGCCTTTTTGAAAATATTTGACCCTCTTTTTCTGGAGGCATCATCTTCAAAATACCCCGCACCATAACCATAGCCGTACCCATATCCGTATCCATACCCATATCCACCATAGTATCCGCCATAGTAGCCACCTGCAGCACCAACATCGTTTATAATAATGGAAATCGAATTCAGTTTATTTTCGGTATACAGTTCTTCCACCAAACGCAGGTGCTTTTTAAACGTGTGCTCCTGTCTTACAATATACAATGTGCAATCTGCAAATTGACCAAGATTGATGGCATCACTTACCAAACCAACAGGGGCCGTGTCCATAATGATTATCTCAAAATGTTTTTTTACTTCAGTGATCAATTCTTTAAGTTTATTGTCGAGTAATAATTCTGCGGGATTTGGTGGGATTGGGCCGCAGGGAATTACAAACAGGTTATCAAATCCGTCAACTTTTAATAGGAGATCTTCAAATTTCACATTGCCAATAATATAATTGGTGATTCCCATTTTTCTTTTCAGGTCAAGTCCCGTTGCTATTTTAGGTTTGCGGATATCAAACTCCATGATAACAGTCTTTTTTCCCGCAAGGGCCATCACTGCGCCCATATTTGTACTGATGAATGATTTCCCCTCCCCGCTAAATGAAGACGTGACCATTATTACCGGGTTTTCTTTTTTTGCAATAATATATTGAAGGTTGCTCCGGACGATCCTGAATTGTTCAGCAATAAATCGCCTGCTGTTTTTTTTCACAACCAGGTTGGTTGGTTCTGAAGAATGCCCAATCTCCCCTAAAATCGGTGCGTTGGTATATTTTTCTATATCGCCTCGACCGGATACCTTATCCCGCAATAGTTCGAGCACTATGATAATGGCAAGTGGTATCATTATTCCAAAAAGAACTGAAAGTGTATAAATGCTTTTTTTATCGGGCTTAACCGGATTGGAGGAACCCTTGGCTGGTTCAACCACCTTTGAATTGGAAACCGTTGCTGCAGAGGACATACTGCTTTCAAATTTCTTTTGAAGCAAAAATGTATATAACTCTTCTAATATTTTTTGTCGCCTTTGTATATTGATTAATCCCATGGATTTTCCGGGCATGGACTGTATTTTTCCACTAGTTTCCTTGTCTTTTTTAACCATGCTGCTTAAAATGAGCGTACTTGCCTCTTTTTCCTTTTGCAGCACCTCAAGAATATCGTGCCTGGTCTTTGAAAGAGCCACATCACTGTTTGTTATTAATGGATTCGCTTCCTTGGTTGTCTTAAGATGGGCCTCACGCTCTGTTTGTAAAGAGTTGTATTCAGTTACAAGCTTTAAGAGAACGGGCTCTTCTATACCGAGGCTTAAAGGAACCATTTTGTACCTGTTTTCTTCATTATTTATATAATTTGTCAGCAATTCTATCAGTTTAAGTTTTACTTCTACTGCATCCATGCTTTTAGCAGCTTCTGCAGAAAGGTCAAAGTAGTTTTTGGCTTGTGACTGAATGTCAAAAACATTATTTTTTACCATATAACCTTTCAGTGAATTTTCTGACCCATTGAGCTGAACCTCCAAAGTATCTAGGCTGTTTTGAATAAAGTCAAATGTATTATTTAAGGTTCTGTTCTTTTCTTCGACAACCAAAGTATCATAAACCATCATGAGCATATTTAGTACATCCTTGCTCAGATTTTTGCTTGCGCCACTATGCGATAGAAAAAGTATATTGGACTGATCATTATCCTGCTTTAAGGTAAGTCCGCTAAGAATCCCTGATGCTACGGATATTGCCGGTTGCCAGCTAAGAATAAATCTGCGGTCGGGAGGGTAATCATGCAGGTCGTTTGTTTTGTCACGATTCAGGATACATGTATTACCATTAATTGAAAAGATTTGCCCGAATTGCAAAGGCTTTCCATTTGGTTCGATGATAAATTGATTGTCGTTAACTATCTTAATCAGAAAACTAAATCCGCTTGATGAATCTGCAAGCTCAATTATTTTCATCTCGATGGGTGAAATAGGATAGAGTAATGTAGAGCGGATGCTTCCTTTTGAAAAATATTGAGTTTGCAAATTCAAATCTCTGACTACACGCTCCATCACGGGAGTGGATTTAAGAATTTGCATTTCGTCTTCCATATTAACGCTTTGCTGTCCCATGAACATTTCGTTAAAACGGGTATCACTTTGCGGGTTTCCTCCCCGATCGCTTTTTATCAAAAAAGAAGCCTGCATATCAAAAATGGGATCGGTATACCGGATCCTTAAAAAGGCAATTACCAAGGAAATGGCCACACAGATCAATATCCAGGGGAGATATTTTAAGTATTTAAGAATGAAATCCCTGGGACCTAAGGATAATAAGCCCTCTTTAACTAATAAATTATTTGATGAAACACCGTTTGTAGCCTCAATCATAAACTGGAATTATTTCAATATGCTGTATATAAGCGCTACGGTAGAGACAATTGCCGTTGCTATACTTATATTACGCAAGGTAACTACATCGTTTGCGATGGATTTCTTTTTGTTTTGTTCGATATAGACGATATCGTTTTGCTGCAAATAAAAATAGGGCGAATTTATGACTTCTGGTTTAGTCAGGTCTATCCTGCCAAATTCTCTTACGCCATTATTTTCTCTTATTATTGAGACATTTTCCCTGCGTCCATATAAAGTGATATCGCCAGACAACGCTAAAGCCTCAAATATATTTATCCGATCGCTAGGTATGCTGTATAAAGCAGGTCTGGCAATTTCTCCAAGCATCGTAAACCTGAAATTTAAAAACCTCACTGTGCAATATGGATTATTGAGATAGTGACTTAGTTTTGCGACCAGCGTATCCTTAAGCTGGCTTCTTGTTAAACCTTCAACATGCAGTTTGTTTAATATTTGATATTCAATATTACCATTTTCATCCACAAGATATCCTGGAGTTGTTGGTGAATTGCCCAAATTGGCTTGAGTCACTTCAGCATTTACTGAACTGCCGGAAGTTGTTGTTGAACTTGCATTTGCGATTAATGGTTGATTAAATATTTTCGTTGCTTCGGGATCATCACTATATACTATGATGTTTAACAAATCTCCTTTTTGAATGATGGGCTCCACAATTCTTACCTGGCTGAGCTGTGCAGTATCAAACTGGCCTTGCATATATACATATGGCCTTGTAGTACCACATGAGCTTAGCATAACCGTTAGAATCATCAATAACGGCAGAAAAACTCCTGTTAATTTTCTGCTTAGAAGAAGTAAACGCATTCTTTATAATAATTAGCTCTTCAAAACTACTATTTTTAAACTATAGCTATATTCGATTTGTCTATGACGGCAACCAGGGAGTAACCTATACTTTCAATGATAACCTGCACTTTATTACTCAGCACTTTTGTTATTGTGGCTTCGTTGTCCATAAATATCCCCTGCTGAATCCTTATTTTCATGTCTGACTTTAAAGAGACTGGCTGTGCAATTACGTGTTCATATTCGTTGAGAAACTTCTTTATGATGTCAATTTCCTTATCTTTTACCACGGCCGGCTTTCCCTGCCAATATACAAAGTTCACCACTCCATTGGTCATGCGTACTTTTGTTTTTTCTTCTTCAGAGACCCGTACAAAAATGTATGATTTAAAAAGAGGCTCTTCCACCACTTTTATTCTGTCGCTCCATTTTTTCCTTACTTTGTTTACCGGGCAGTAGTTTTCCAAGCCTTTTTCGTCAAAAAGTTTGTGTACTTTTTTTTCCCATCTCGGTTTTGTGTACACCGCATACCATTTTTTTTCTGTGCTCAATAAGTTTATTTATCTTTTTTAATAAACAATTCTTTTGCAGAGCTTCGCCACCTCAGTCACACCATATTTTTAAAAAATGACGGAGCATACACTTCATCCTTGTCTTTACCTACAACTAAAAAAGGTATAAGCAAGAGTTCTCCTGAACTGCTTCTTATACCCTTCCATAATTTAACCTATAACAATAATTTCCGCAACTTCTTCACTGTAATTTTAAGATTTTCCCGATAACTTCGATTTCATGGATATAACGTTAAAGCTACTATTCAATTGCGCCTAATTACAGAACACATTTGTACATTTATTGCGGTGCAAATATAGTGGATTTTAGCATGCAAATTTTTTTGGCAGATAATGAAAATCACCGTTTTCGCTCAGTTATTTGATCCAAAAAATGCAGATGAATCCGGATTATTATATAGCGGATAAATAAATCCAGCTTCGAATTCCGGGATACAGCCTCATTTTTTTCAAAAAAAATTCGACTAAGCAATTTAATCATGGCGTGGGTACATAAATGTGGATACTTCCATTTCAAATGTGCAATAACTGTGCACATTAATAATCTGGTTACAATTAGGTAACCATTCGTTCATTTTGTGGTAAACTTCGCTTCATTTTATGCTGATAGCTTCGCTACATTATTTATCCAAATCAATTATCATCATTTAGGAAAAATAATTTTGCTTTTTTAATAACATGATTGACCGCCATAGGAAAGTTTTAGAGCTATTTGACCTTTGGACTGATTTTTAAGAAAAGTATTGTTTTATCGTTACCAAAATTATTTAACCTGTAAAAAATCACTGTTTATGAGATTTCCCATTAATCGCCTCCGATTAATTGTAAGTTTGCTATTCCTGGCATTATTACAATTCAGCAGCAGCTATGCACAAAAGACAATTACCGGTCAGGTGCTCTCAAAGTCTGATCAGACGCCAATTCCAGGAGCTACCGTTTTACTTAAAGGAACAAAAGTTGGTACATCGACCACCATTGACGGGCATTTTGCGATCAAGGCAAAACAGGGGGATGTATTGATTATTAGTGGAGTCGGTATAACCTGGCAAGAGATTACCATTGGTGAGTTTAATCCCATAGAAGTAAGCGTTACGGCTGATGAAAAAAACTTAAATGAGGTAGTAGTAACGGCAACCGGTATCAAAAAGGAAGCGAAACGATTGGGCTACGCGCTTCAGACCGTTGATGCTTCCGCATTTACAAAAGCAAGGGAAGCTGATCCCGTTAATTCGCTCAAGGGGAATGTAGCCGGACTTGAAATAAACATCAATTCTGAAATAGGTCATCCTGCCGACGTGATTATGCGTGGCGAGAATGATCCCCTTAATCGCCCGCTCTTTGTGGTAGATGGTGTTGCCATCAGTTCTGATACCTATAATATCAATGCTGATGATATCGAGACCTTTACGGTATTGAAAGGGCCAAACGCGGCTGCCCTTTACGGTTTCCAGGGAAAAAACGGCGCCATCATCATCTCTACTAAAAAAGGCACGAAAAACCGAAGGGGATTTTCTATAGACTTCAATTCAAGCACACAGATCAACCACGGCTTTATCGCGTTGCCAAAATACCAGGATTTATACGGTCCCGGCGATAATGGCAAATATGCTTTCGGTGGCGGCGGCTCCAGTCCTGCTTCCTATTTTGGTAGTGGTGCCATAGGTGTTGGCGTAAATGACTATGACTATGATGTCTGGGGACCGCAATTCAGGGGACAGCTCTTACCCCAATACGATGGAGTCTATGACCCAACGCAAACATATACAACCACTTTTGCAGATGGCAGTACTTATAGCGGGCACGTTGCCCCAACCCCCTTTGTAGCCAGGGGAAAAGATAATCTGAAAAAATTCATACAATCAGGACTTCTCCAGTCCAATAGTATTTCAGTGAGTTCCTCAACAGAAAAAACAGATATCAGGCTTTCTCTCGGTAATACTTATCAAAGAGGGATTGTTCCAAACACGGAACTTAATAACGGAAATTTTACTGCAAGCGTAGTAGAAAGATTTAGCAAGAATTGGACATTGACCAGTTACATCAACTATAGCAGGCAATCAAGTCCGAATGTGCCGGATGTTCAATACGGACCAAACAGCATCATTTATAATATCATCATCTGGGGTGGGGCCGACTGGAGCGTTAAAGATCCCAATATCAGAAATTACTGGCAACCTGGAAAAGTGGGCATTCAACAAAATTATGAGGAGTATTACCGGTACAACAACCCATGGTTTATGTCTTACGAGTGGCTCAGGGGACATTACCAGAATAATGTATACGGCTATATATCATTGAATTACAAGATAAATGACAATTTTGATCTGCAGTTTAGACCAAGTGCCTCAACCTATGACATGTTCAACTCCGAAAAAATGCCTTATTCTGCGGATGTTTATGGAAGACCGCTTCACCAGGGTGACTACCGTGAAGACAGGAGATCACTCTTCGAATCAAATCAGGAAGTGCAGGCAAGATATCATAAGAGCAACATTTTAGGGAATTTGGATTTGCAGGTATTGGGCGGAGCAAATGCAAGAAGCTTTAGCTTCAATTCAAATTATGAGACCACCAATTATTTGAATGTTCCTGGTATTTATGCTTTTTCGAATTCGTTGAACCCGGTGCAGGGAACAAGTTTTCGGTCCAATATGCTTGTCCTTAGCGCCTATTATTCGGTTGATTTGGGATTCAAATCATACCTGATCGCCAATGTTACGGGGCGAGTCGACAAATCGTCTTCATTGCCGGCAAACACCAATAGCTATTTTTATCCCTCTTTTAATTTTGCCACGGTGGTTTCGGATTATGTAAAACTCCCCGAAACAATATCATTTCTTAAATTGAAGGCTTCTTATGCAGAAAGCAAGGATGGAGGAACGCAACCATTGTTCAACACTAATTTAGCAACGGTCCCTGCCTCAAATCAATATGGATACAGCTGGAGTTCACCCTATGGCGGACCTATTCCCTCTTATCCGTTTTCATCAACGTACTCTTTAACACCAACCTATAGTGGCCAAAGCAGTGCAGTATATACGGATCAAACCGTCAACCCGCACATCACCACACAAGATAGAAAAGCGACGGAATTTGGAGCCGATATCCGTTTCCTCAGTAACAGGTTAGGCCTGGACGTAACACATTATCATTATAAAAATACCGGTCTTGTCTATCAGGGGACGACGGATGCCTCGGGTTATTCATCATATTTCACAGACGGGAATGTCTATACCAATGATGGTTGGGAAGTTGTGCTTAACGGCCGCGCAATCTCAAATCCAAATGGCTTAAACTGGACGGTGACTGTTAACTATTTCACCTATATCAGGAAATGGGTAAATTATGCCAACCCGGATCATTGGGAATACAATGGTAAACGGATCGATTTGGTATATGGTGACGGCATGGTAAGGGCTCCGGATGGCAAATTGGTAATAGATCCTACTTCCGGTGTATATGATCGTTATTCCGATTTGAGCGGGACGGCCAGAAAAATATATGGTCATTCAGATCCGGACTGGCAGTGGGGTGTGATCAATACTTTTAGCTACAAGAATATTTCATTGCATTTTCAATTCGACGGCGTAGTGGGCGGAGTGATAGAAGATTATGTAAGGTTAAAAACGCTCCAGGGGGGACGCCATATAGAAGCGGCGGAAGGCGCGCTGGGCGCGGCCAGACCTATGGACGAAGCGAATATACCGGCATATACGGGCGACGGGGTAAATCTCACAGGTGCCCCGATACAGCTTGACCCCGTTACCGGCCAGATTACCAATTTTAAGGATTTGACCGAACAAAAAAATACCACCAAAAGCCTGGTGCAGCCATTTGTTTATAATGCTGCTTCCAATCCGGATTTGAATATGATCAACAAGACTTATGTTAAGTTAAGAGAAGTCACGATCACCTACAAATTACCGGATAATGTATTCGGGAAAAAATCATTTGTACAGGCTGCAACTGTTTCATTTGTCGGAAGAAACTTGTTATACTTCTTCCCCAATCGTTACAAAGACTTAGATGTTGATCAGTATACACAGGATAGTGGTTCGGGGCTTCAAACGCCAACCACCCGCAATTATGGGTTTAATCTAAATCTTTCTTTCTAATTCTTAAACTAAGAAAAAATGAAACATTTCAAATATTTAGGCTTAATAATGATAAGCGTTTTGGTCTTGAATGCATGCAATAAAAAGATAGAATCATACCAGGCAAACCCCAATTCGCCCACCAGCGTTCCGCCGGACCTGATTTTGGGAACCGTGCTGACGGATATGTCGGGTACCGGAAGCGCCGGAAATTTAGGGGGCATTAATTCCTGGGGTGAAGTTGCTCAGTGGGACCAATACCATTGCCAGAATTACAACTACTACGGAAATAATATCTATTCCTGGGGGAGCGGTTCTTTTGATCCATACCTGGTCCTGAAGAATGTAGTGCAAATGCAAAAAGAAGTGACTTCCAGAGGGGGGGCCGCCCTAAACCCCTACGAAGCGGTTGGTAAGTTTATCCAGGCTTATTATTATTACAACCTCACCTCGATGTTTGGTGATGTTCCTCAGGCAGAGGCGGTAGCGACACCCATAAACGCTACCCCCGCTTATACGCCCCAGGAGCAGGTCTATGCTTATGTGCTCAATGTACTGGATTCTGCAAATGCTGATCTGGCTTCGCTTATTGCCGCCAATGATAATTCACTCTCGCCATCCCAGGATATTTATTTTGGAGGTGATCTAACCAAATGGCAAAAAGCAGTGAATTCTTTTAAGTTGAGGGTCTTGGTGAGTTTGAGCAATAAAGCTGCAGATGCGACATTGAACGTTCCTGCCCAATTCGCTGCTATTTTCAATAGCCCCACGACATACCCGATTTTCACCAGTCAGGCCGACGACCTTGCATTTCTTTATAACCCGGGTGGTACGGCTACCTATAGCACCTACCCTTTTAATCCAAGTAATTTTGGTTCAATTGCCGCACGCTTTAATATGGCATTTACCTATGTAAATGCGCTGACAAGCTTAAACGATGCGCGTGTTTTTGTCACCTGCGAACCGGCATGGTCATTGGTCGGAAGCGACACCGCCCACCCCGCCCAGTTCCAATATTTTATAGGAGCATCTACGGGAGAAGCACTTGGGACCATGTATGCCAATGCCAGTGCCAACGACTATTCATTTATCAACCGGAACCGGTATTATTCAAATTTTACCGGCGAGCCGGACGTGCTGGTGGGGTACAAGGAAATGTGCTTCAATATCGCCGAGGGAATCACAAGGGGTTGGGCGACGGGAAATGCTGAGAGTTACTACAAAGCCGGAATAGGAGCGTCCATGGCTTTTTATGGCATTGACACCACACAAGCAGGTTTTACGGCCTATTTTCTCCCTCCCGGGGCAAATTCGGTGACCCAGGTTGCTCCCTATCCGGTGAGCTTTAATTTTGGTACTTATTATGCCCAGCCATCTGTAAAACTTTCAGCCATACAAGACACGGCAATTAAGCAAATTGTTCTGCAGAAATATATCACCTGCTTTCAAAATTCAGGTTACGAGGGATATTTTAATTGGCGCAGAACCGGGGTTCCCGTATTTCAGGGTGGAAGTGGTATAGGGAATAATGGCATTATACCTTTAAGATGGGCATATCCTTCGACCGAACAAACTCAAAATAAAGCAAATTGGAGCGCTGCTTTAAGTAATCAAAGCTTTAGCGCCGATGATATCAATCAGACCATGTGGCTATTAAAATAATTCTTGTATTGTCTTTGCTTTAGTTATTTATGCAGTTAGTTTCATTTATACCCAGGCGAAACTTATCTTGAGTTTCGCCTTTTTTATTAAGGAAATCATTTATAATTTTCGGTATGAAATATCTTATTCTTTCCTTACTTATTTTGCAGGTTTTTTCTGCGTCAGCCCAGTCATCGCATAAAACGGAAAACATTATTATCGTGACCCTCGATGGCATGCGCTGGCAGGAGGTTTTTGGCGGAATCGATTCTGCCTTGATGATGAATAAGAAATATACGCACGATTCTGCAGGCGCCGCAAAATACTGGAGCAATAATATTCTGGATAGAAGAAAAAAACTGTTCCCTTTTTTCTGGAACACCATTGCCGCACAAGGTCAGTTGTATGGGAACAGAAATATCGGGAGCAATGTTGACAATGCCAATCCGTATAAATTTTCCTACCCGGGGTACAACGAGATATTTACGGGTTATCCTGACTCCGCAGTAAATTCAAACGATAAGATTTATAACAAGAACACCAACGTTCTTGAATTCATCAACCAACAAAAAAAGTATAAAGGAAAAATTGCGGCCTTCGCTACCTGGGATGCCTATCCATATATTCTTAATTCCCCCAGGAGCGGTATTTATGTAAATGCAGATTATGACACATTGAATTTCAAGAATAACAATTTAGCACTCATCAACGATATTCAGTTTCTTGATCCGCGGAACACGGGCGAAAGGTTGGACGTGCTCACCTATATTGCCGGCAGAGAATACCTGAAAGCGTACAAACCAAAGATTTTGTACATCGCCTTTGATGAAACGGATGACTATGCGCATGCGGGTCAATACGATCACTATCTTAACAGCGCACATGCAGAAGATGCAATGATTGCTGATTTATGGAATTTAATTCAGTCAATGCCCGAATACAAAAACAAAACAACACTGATCGTAACCTGCGATCACGGGCGTGGTGATAAAATAAAAGATCAATGGAAAGATCATGGTGAGCGTGTTGAAGATGCTGGTCATATCTGGATCGCAATTCTCGGTCCGGACACTCCTCCTTTTGGTGAAGTGAAGCCTCAATCGACTTTATACCAAAAACAAATCGCGCCAACGATTGCTGCATTGCTTGGACTGCATTTTGTTCCCGATCATGGAACGGCCGAACCCATTTCAACTGTTTTTCAATAAATATTTTATATGAATAAAGAAAACCCCCAGCAAATTACCGATGAGATAATGAGTTATTATCAGCAGCATGGTGGCGAAGAATATGCCGGTGAAAGAGTTACGCAGTTGGAGCACATGGTACAGGCAGCCCAGTTGGCAGAAGAACAGGGTTATGATGAGGATGTGGTGTTGGCTGCTTTTTTACATGATATAGGGCATATCTGTGAAACGGGTCATGGTGACAATGAAATGAATGGATTGGGAATAAAGGATCACGAAGAAATAGGGGCTGAATATTTAAAGGAAAGGGGATTTTCAAAAAAGATAGTAAGACTGGTTCAATCGCATGTAGAAGCAAAAAGATACCTTACGTTCAAATACCCCGAATACTATGACCGGCTTTCTGATGCGAGTAAAAAAACGCTCGAATACCAGGGTGGAAAAATGTATGAAGAGGAAGCAGCAGCATTTGAACAATATCCGTTATTTGACCTTATTATCAAAATGCGCAGGTGGGATGAGGAAGCAAAAATCGAACACAAACCTTTGCCGGATTTATCGCGCTATAGAAATATGATCCTTCATCACCTGGAATCACAAAAAAATTGATGATCGTGAACGGTCTGGTGAAAGGTGAATTTTACGAATTGCATTTTCGCTGTTAAATATTAAACACTGTTTGTGAGCACACCTGTTGCAGTTAGCCAAAAGCGAAGCCAGCCATTGGTCGCATTATATGCTGCCATCATCACTTTTCTTACTTACGCGACCGTATATGGTTTTAGAAAAGGATTTACTGTATGCACTTTCGACGGAATAAGCTATGCAGGCATTAGTTATAAAACCTGGCTCGTAGTAACGCAGGTCGTTGGTTACATGCTGAGCAAATTTTATGGCATTCGTTTTATTGCTGAATTAAAACGTTTCGGCAGGGGCAAATTAATTCTGTTGTTGACCGGAGTTTCCTGGTCAGGTTTACTGTTGTTTGCGCTGGTACCCGCACCTTACAACATTATTTTCATGTTCCTGAACGGATTTCCTCTTGGAATGATCTGGGGTGTTGTTTTTTCTTACGTAGAGGGAAGAAAAGCAACCGATTTTATTGGTGCCGCCTTGGCCGTGAGTTTTATTTTTTCGTCAGGGTTTGTCAAGACAATAGCAAAGACGTTAGAAATAAATTTTCACTTAAATGAATTATGGGTGCCTTTTGTCACCGGTCTTGCTTTCGCAATACCACTAGTTCTTTTTGTCTACTTACTCGAAAAAATTCCGCCGCCATCAGAAGAAGACATTGAATTAAGAAGCAATCGCGTGCCAATGACAAAAGAAAAAAGAAAAGAATTTGTGCGGATGTTCTTTTCGGGATTGGTAACGGTCGTGATCATTTATGTTTTCTCTACCATTTTTCGGGACATACGCGATAATTTTATGGCTGACATGTGGAAGGAAATGGGTTTCAATAACGATCCTTCCTTGTTCACAAAAACCGAAACACCAACGACGCTCATTATTTTAATGATCATCGGCAGCATGGTGCTGATCCGCAATAATTTTAAAGCGCTTATGTATTCTCACTATTTTATATTGCTTGGTTTTGTGATCAGTGGCGTCAGCAGTTATATGTTCATACAAAATCAGCTTTCGCCAATTTGGTGGATGACATTGGTTGGTCTTGGTCTGTACATGACCTACATTCCATTCAATTGTATTTTTTTTGAAAGATTGATCGCCACATTTAAATTTCCGGGAAATGTGGGTTTTTTAATTTATGTGGCAGATGCCTTTGGTTACCTGGGGAGTGTCGGCGTATTGATAACAAAGGAAATCCTGCACGTCAAATTAAGATGGACAAGTTTTTATTCTTATGGAGTTGCCTTTTTATCTATCGTTGGCGTTTTGGGAACAATTGTTTCTCTCGTTTATTTTTCTACAAAATATAAAAAAGAAAAAGCTGCTATATGGACAAGCGAACAGCTATTGTTGTAGGGGCAGGTATTGTCGGTCTTGCCACTGCGCGCGCGCTTGCGCAAAAAGGATTCTCTGTACAAATATTTGAACGCACCCATCAGGCAGTCGGCGCATCCATCAGAAATTTCGGAATGATCTGGCCAATTGGTCAGCCCGGGGGGAAATTATATAATCGGGCAATACGCAGCAGGAATATATGGAAAGAAATCGGCGACCAAAGCAATATCTCCTATAACAATTGCGGTAGCCTGCATGTGGCCTATCACCAGGACGAATGGCAGGTATTGCAGGAATTGTATGAATCTTTTAGAAAAGAAGGGAGGGATGTCAGCCTGCTTGATAAAGATCAGATCGCAAAAAGATCAGAAGCCGTTGTCCAAAAAGATTTGCTCGGCGGATTATTTAGTCATGATGAATTAATTATTGATCCGCGGCAGGCAATACATTCATTGCCTGAGTATTTATCTGAAAAATTCGGAATCGAATTTAATTGGGGGAAATGTGTTACCAGGATAGCTGATCAGACTGCCTATGTGGGTAAAGAAAGCTATAAAGCAGATCTAATACTGATCTGCAGCGGTGCGGATTTTGAAACATTGTATCCTGAAGAGTTTGCAAAATTCCCTTTTACCAAGTGCAAACTGCAAATGCTGCGCTTTGCTGCACAACCGGAAAACTGGTCTATTGGTCCTGCATTGTGCGGCGGTCTGTCCCTGGTTCATTACAAGAGTTTTACTGCAGCTTCTTCCCTGCCGGTTTTGAAAAAAAGATATGAAGATGAATTATCTGAATATTTAAAGTGGGGGATCCATGTGATGGTGTCGCAGAATGCGCAAGGTGAATTAACCGTTGGCGATTCGCATGAATATGCAATGACGCACGATCCCTTCGATAAGGATTTTATTAATAAAATGATCCTTAATTATTTAAAAAAGTTTGCACAGTTTAAAGACTGGACCCTGTTAGAAACCTGGAATGGTGTTTATCCAAAACTAACTGATGGCGGAAACGATTTATTGTTTTCTCCTGATCCGGGCGTGCATTTGATTAATGGTGTCGGGGGAGCGGGAATGACCTTATCTTTTGGCCTTGCTGAAGAGTTGATGGAACAATTTTAAAAATGAGGGGGAAGGATTGCCATAGGCAAATGGCTGTGTTTGCTGCACGACCCTTGTGGTACAGGTTGTTCCCTTTTGCCTTACCCTTTTGTTAACTTCCTGCTCCTAAAAAGTTTTGTAGCTTTAATTTTTAGAAAGAAAAACTTTTTCCATGGGTGTCTTTCTCAGCATTTTCAGAACAATTATTTTATTTGGTGCGATACAGGGATTTATCATCAGCAGTTTGCTTATTTTTAGTAAAAAAAACAAGCGCCCCAATCGCATATTGGCTTGTTTAATTGTTCTCATATCGTTGGCTTGTTTTAATCTTTATGCAGAATATAAAAACTGGTTTGGTTCGGATATTTTAAGGGTTATCGCTCAATTTATTCCGCTAATTATGGTGATGCCCATTGGTCCGTTAATCCTTTTTTATGTAAAATCTTCGCTCGATCCGAATTTCAGGATCCGTGCAAAACAACGCATTCAATTCTTACCGGTCATCATTGATATGGTTCCACAGCTTACTGCAATCCTATTTGTGGTTGGTGTGATCACCGGATTGCTAAAAAATAACCCCAGACCCTGGGGAAATTTTATCGATACTTACAATGTATACGCTGATATTCCAAGATGGATATCAGCATCATTTTATTTGTGGCTTTCAGCAAGATATGTTTCAGCCCTCAAGAAACAATACCACGGGAACCTGAATGGCTTAACGGCAAGTTTTGGGTGGATAAAGGAATTTATTCGCATATTTATGATTTTCCAGGCAATCTGGATTCTGTATCTCATTCCATATGTTATTCCGAAATACACCGACGCAATACTGGATACGGTTGACTGGTATCCTGTCTACATTCCGCTTGCGATATTGGTTTATTGGCTTGGTATAAAAGGCTACGTCATATCTCAACAACAGGCTGTCAAAAAAATCACGGTTACTAATTCGTCATTAAGCGTTACAATTGTCCAGGAAACCGTTTTTTTATTACACAAAGCAATGCAATCAGATAAACTATACCTCAACCCAAATCTTACACTTGCTTTGGTTTCAGAAAATACCAGCATCCCGCAAAAAACAATCTCCGCCGTTCTGAATCAGCACCTGCATAAAAGTTTTAATGAATTTATTAATGAATACAGAATAGAAGCTTTTAAAGCAAAAATACAGGCTGCCGATATGAACCAATTCACCTTCGCCGGCATTGCATTTGAATGCGGATTCAATTCGCAGGCCACTTTTCAAAGAACGTTCAAACAAATTACCGGAATGTCACCATCGGCATTCAGGAATTCAGTGGTTCAAATGCATTAATCAACAGTCATTTCCCCCAAAACCGTGCTCATATCGCGATTTGAGCAGTGGTATTTTATTTTTTATGCTTTATTGAATCGATTTTTGCGATCATTGATCATCACAAAAAATCAGTTATGAAAACAGCTATCTTTATTCTCCTGGCATCAATGGCATCCGCCTCATCATTTGGGCAACTGCAGAATACAAGCTGGGTTGGAACAATTAAAGGCGACAATCCGCGAAACGCCATTTTGAGTTTTAAAAAAGATACGGTCATTCTTTATACCGTTTCCGATAGTGAGGTTGTTGAAAGAATGACCTATGAGATGGGCAGCTCATCATTCACGGTAAAAAAAATCGATGGTCAGAGTGATTGCGATAACACCACTCCCGGCAAATATGGATTTGTATTTAAAGATGGAAAAATGATAATAAAAATTATCAGTGATGCGTGTGGGGACAGGTCTTCAGCGCTGGATACCACAAAATGGAGAAAATGGAAAAATCATCCTGAAGTGAAAGTGGGCGAGAATGTTCTAAAACAATATGTCGGTACCTATGAGTTTGATCCCCAGCATCACCTGACCATTACATTGGAAAACAGCAGGTTGTATATTGAAGGACCAAACAATAATCTTCCCAAAACTCCATTATCCCCGGAAAGCAATACAAAGTTTTTTCTAAAAATTGCGGGTGTCGAAATCGATTTTATAAAAGATGCCAACGGGAAAGTCACCAAATTTGTTTCTCATGAAGAAGAGGACCACGACGTGAAAAAAATAAAGTAAGTAAGTTAATTGATAAGACTGCTTTTACAGGAAAGGCTGTATGGCGTGTATGACGGACCCCCTTTCCCCTATCCGACTTTTGCGTGAGGGCCAAAATCGCTATTACGTTTCTGGCTTATCCAATATTGAAACATAAAAATTCACTGCATCTTATGCTTTGCTGTCAAACATAAAAGGGTGGAGGCTTTTTGCCTGATGATGATGGATTTTTTTATTTTCCCAGGTATTCAGGAAGTGATTTCCCAATAATATAGGTCCATCCTGCTTCGAAATTTTTTCTTGCAAAATCCGGCACATCCGGAAAAGTTTCCAATCCTTCATGGGTTAATCTCAAACGCGTTTTACCCTTTTCATCAAACAATTCAAAAGCAACAAACGATTTTCCAGGATAACCATCATATCGCCAGCTGTATTTAAGCTTTTTATTTATTACCACTTCTTCTATTTTGCAGATATGCAGAAATATTCTGCCTTCATTTTCACCTGTAAATTGAAATTCAAAACCGACAACCGGCTTAAATTCGGCAATATCAAAATACCATTTCTTCATCGCCTCTTTATCGGTTAACGCTTTCCAAACTTTTTCAACCGCTGCGTCGTACACCCGCTCCATAACAAAAGCTTCATTCTGACTCATGATTTTTTGTTTTTGTTTGAAGAATTTAATTTTTTTAGTTTATTGAGCTTAATCGGGGCCATTTTTTCTTCCTGAAGAAAAATTTCGAGTGCATCTAATTTGTGCGGCATTGGTCCACCCACTGCGAGACCTGGTCAAATGATTTTAAATTAGCCTCACAATACCTTTCCCTGCCCTGCTGCCTGATTACAACAATACCACACTCGGTGAGTATTTTTATGTGTTTGGAAATGGCAGGTCGACTTATTTCAAATTTATCTGCGACCGCATTGAGACTCAATGATTGTTTTGAAATTATATTGATTATTTGCCTGCGCGTCGGATCTGCGATAGCCTGAAAAACATCCCTTCTCATGAATTGTTATTTATGTAACCAAACGGTTACAAATGTATGGGTAACCATTCAGTTACCCAAAAATTTGTTTTTTTAATAGCAAACGGGCAAATGCCATCATAACACATGATACCATTTGCCCGTTTTGCGAATTGCTTTACAATACCGGCAGAAAACAAATTGCTGAAAAAAGGTTTCAGCAACTAACCCTGCGACCTTCACATTTGCTTATTGTATTTTTCTACCATTTCAGCGTTCCCTTCCGTATCCGTTTTTACAGTCGTCCAAGTCGTTTCACCTTCCAGTTTTATGTAAAAATTTATGGTTTCATTTGTGGTCACTTCGGTCACTCCATAGATTTTGGCCGACGGGTATTTCTTTTTCAATTTCCATACAATGTTTATGGGAAGGTTTTCTTCAGTATAGTACCGCGTCGCTTCCAAAATATTTCCATCAAAATCGTAGTTCACGATGGTGCGAATTCCATTTTGCTGAAACTGCGCTACATATTTTTCCGCCGAAGATTGCCAGTTTACATTTTGCGCATTGGGAAACGTTTCTTTGAATGATTTCAATACTTTGTCATTTACAGTATTGGCAAATACTGAAATCGCCAGGCAGCATAGTCCCGCGCATAAAGCGCTGATAAGATATTTTTTCATGTCATTACTTTTTAATGGTAAAAAATTATACAATAAATGTATGGTGGGAATGCGCTGACGCCAAGCCAATATACGCGAGTGGCTGCATGCCTGCACTTATCAAACCGGATAAATTTTACCGGGAGACCTGAAGGGTGGAAAAATTAATCTGAAGCATGTAAAAACAAATACGAAGGTCTTCGGGGATCGTATTTTTTAATTTAAATTTTTTTGTTAAAGTTGAGTAGTGGAAAATTATCGCCCGAAAATCCGGCAAAAGATCATATTTCGCTGATCCATTTTTTAAAAGCAGCTGCGTTTTCCTGGCTAACAATTATTTCTTCATTGACCGGCAAAGTCAGTTCCACGCTTATTTTACTCCTTTCCAGCGGTTTAAATCTTTTAATAAAATTCGCGTTAATTATAAACTTTCTGTTTGCCCGGTAAAAATATTTTTTATCAAGATCTTCTTCCAGGTCGGTTAAATTATTTTTATCTGCGAGATATTTCCTGCTGTCCTTATCTACCAAAAAAATAAGTTTATGTTCTGTAAAAAAATAAGCCACGTCCTCAAGCTTCACCGTTTGAAATTCAAGTCCTTTTTTTACGATTATGCGTGATCGCTTTTTATCGTGATTATTCAGGTAATCGAATAGCGCAGAGTGATTATTTACAAAATAGGTTTGAAGGTTTTTGTATTTGCGGATCGCCGTTCTTAATTTATTTTGCGCAATGGGTTTTAATAAATAGTCGATGCTGTTATAATCAAATGCCTGGGTTAGATATTTGTCATAGGCTGTCGTAAATATTATAGGACAGGTAATGTTGCAGGCTTTGAAAATATTAAAAGACAGACCGTCCGACAATTGAATATCCATCAATATCAGGTCAGGTTGTTGATTGCTGTTTAGCCATTTTACGCTTTCATCGACACTGCTGCACGATGAAATATTTTGAATATTTTCATCTGCCTGTAATAATTCGTCGACTAAACTTTCAAAGGCAGGTTTTTCGTCTTCAATAATCAATACATTCATAACTAAAATTTTAAGATGGGCAACTTCACACTAAAGGTTCTGAAATTATTTTCGATAATGATGTTTCGTTTGGTGATCAGTTTATACCGGTTATCTAAGTTCGACAAACCAATACCGGATGTCGGCACGGCATAATTTTTTGGATTGATTGCGTTTTTCACAATCACATAATTTGATGAAACGGATACATTAATACCAAGTGGGATTTTATCATTAAAATCATTATGCTTGATGGCATTTTCCACGAGCGCCTGCATGGAGATCGGTGGTATTAAAAAATCTTCAGCGGCAAGATCATTGATTTCAATCATCATATTTACTGCCTCGCTGAACCGGATCTTAATAAGAT
>DATGFZ010000360.1:0-12721 GCA_035308805.1 Puia sp.
AGGAAGAGCTTTGGATAATGTCTGGATTGAACGGTTCTGGAAATCCCTCAAGTATGATTATATCTTTTTAAACCCGGCTGACGATGGTTTTGAACTTTATGAAGGAGTTCAAAACCATCTCGCCTACTATAACAATAAAACGCATCACACAACCAAGCAATCACCAAATAAACGATACCAGGAATATTTTAAAAAAGCAGCATGATAAAAGAAATTGAAAACACAAATCTTAACTTAACTCACTAACCTTTTGGTCTCGAATATGGGGAGTGATATATAAAATGAAAAATACAAAATTCATGTTTTGGTTAGGATGTCTGGGACTTCTTTTGATTTTTTCATATGGCATATTTAGCAAAAATCGACTGGATAAGCATGGTATTTTATTAAATGCGCATACGTCGGAATGGGCACACTTGTCTACAATGAATACAAGCTTAAAATATGAATTGTATTTTCATGGAAGAAAGATTTTGGGTAATAATTCTTTTAAAAAGATTTCTGGGCTCCACGATTTTGAAGACAGAAATTTCCCTGTGATGTATGATACCTTATTGGGAACAAGTCAATTACTTATTGAGCCTGCGGACTTTCAAGAATTCAATATACCTTACCCCGATAGTTTGAATTGGGTACTGCAATATTTGAAATGACAATGTAAATTTCATCGCGTAGAGGTCTTAGAGTTATGATTAAAGTATGAAACTTAATAAAAAATTTTACATAGCTCTGATGGTTGTAGTGTGTCAATTTCTTAATAAGACAAGCTATTCTCAAACAATTTATCATAAGGACTTAATTGGAGTTAAATGGGGGCCTTGCTATTTCTACACTGCTACCACTGATTTCAACTTCAATATTAGGTTTATTGATAGTTTACATTTAGAAATGGAGATTCTTCCTATGAATATATCGACTATCAAGGCTGACTACTTCATTGAAAATAGTAATGGACTATCAATAATTCGTATAAATGGCATCAACCAAGTCAAAGCTAAAATTCAAATAGCATTTTTAGCCAAACTTCAAAATACTGATACTTTAAAATTGCAATCCTATGAGGTGTACAATAAAAATTATTGGGATAAGTTCGAAACCAGATTTAATACAGGGATTTTTATTCGACACGAATAAATTTCAAAATGCGTCACTACCGGAATTTTGAAACCACCCTCAGTATAAATAAAAATTATTAACTTCCTTTATCCCTTGTGATTTTTGAAGTGAGAACTTTTATTTTATTTCCCTTAGAACAACCAGAGAAAATGCTTGAGCAAAAATGTGATACGATTCAGTCGTACAAAAATCAAAATGATTTGATAGCATGCAATTTATTAAAGAGAATAAACCCTAATGTTCAATTTGAAATAATGTATTCCATCGATAATATTTCTCTGCAAAGGATTTTGAACATTGCAATTGTCCAAGAAGAATATGAACTCTGCCATTTGATTTGTGAGTTAATGAAGGATAGAGAATTTAAGTGATTTCAGATAACTATTTATGCTTATTAGTACCTTTAATTGTAAAGGGTTACCCAGGATAAATTCGGGCGTATGTTCAAAAATTATTTTAAGATTGCATTGCGGAACATTATAAAACATAAGGTTTATTCAGCAATCAATATTTTAGGTCTTTTTTTGGGAATATGTTCCTGCATAATTATTTACCTCATTAGTAGTTACGAATTTAGTTTTGATTCTTTTCATCTTGATAATAACCGTTTGTATCGTATAGTTGGCGAAATCCAGGCATATGGATTGACAATTCCGATCAACTCTATTCCATCCCCTGCGCCATTAGCAATCAGAAATGAAATAGCTGGCATTAATGAAGTAGCAGAATTTAATTGGTACTGGGCCAAAATAGAAATCCCTATTGGAGCTAATGTGTCCAGAAAATTTGAAGGGAAAATAGAAAATGGTCGTCAAACATCGATAATTATATGTGAGCCGCAGTATTTCAACATTTTTAAATATAAATGGCTCGCAGGAAATGCTTCCAATGCTTTAAGAGAACCTAATAAGGTCGTACTCTTAGAAAGCAGAGCAAAGAAATATTTCGGTTCTGAACCATTCAATAAAATGATTGGGAGGGAAGTTATTTATAACGATTCACTTCATGTTACCGTATCTGGAATTGTAAAAGACTGGAATGAGAACACAGATTTCCCTGCAACTGATTTTATTTCATTCGCTTCAATTAACAGTAGTTTTTTGAAAAATGATATCAATCTTTCGGATTGGATCACGGAGTGGGGAAAAAGTGGTTCCTTGTCATGGTGCTTGGTTAGATTGAACAAGGACATTTCGTCGGCAAAAATTGATAGCCAGTTAAAATCATTTACCAATAAGTATTGGGATTCTCATAAGTTCAATATTTCCTTTCATCTACAGCCCTTACTCGATATTCATTTCAATGATATCTACAAATTTCGAGAGAATGAACCACGAAAAGCCAATAAGGTGACTTTGCGAATCCTGATTGGGGTTGCCTCATTTATTTTAATCATTGCACTTATCAATTTTATAAATTTATCGCTAGCTCAATCTTTTAAAAGGGTAAAAGAAATCGGCATAAGAAAAGTATTGGGTAGTCGCAGAATAAACATAATTTATCAACTTCTGGCTGAGACATTCATAATTACAGTTTGCGCAACAATAATTTCAGTATTCCTTGTCAAATCGATCCTTAATGTATTTCATGCTTTTATACCTGAAGGTGTAAAATTTGAAGTTTTTAGCATTACAATGATAATTTTCTTGTCGCTTGTAATCTTCGCAACTACAACATTGGCTGGATTATATCCCGCAATAAAAGTATCTTCTTATTTGACGTTACCAAGTTTAAAGGGAACGATTATACAAAAGGGAGAGAAGAATTGGCATTTACGAAAAGGGTTGATTGCTCTGCAATTTACAATCTCGTTGATTTTTATCATCTGCTCAATAGTAATCGCAAAGCAGCTCAATTTTATTAAGAATAATGACCTTGGCTTTAATGCGGCTGATGTTGTAACAATAAAAACTCCTTATAATGATATAATCGGCAAAGAAAAAATACTTGCAAATGGCATTGAACAAATGCCAGGCGTAAAAATGGTTGCATTTCAATCCTTTTCTCCTTTAGGGGATGCCGGTGATTTATTAGACTTGAAGTATCGCGGCAAAAAAGTAATAGATATGACCGCAAATATTCAAGAAGGAAATGACAACTTCATTCCTCTTTATCAAATAAGATTATTAGCTGGTAGAAATATATTCTACAGTGATAGTTTAAAAGAATTGGTGCTAAATGAGTCTCTAGCAAAAATGTTGGGATTTAACCATCCCGAAGATGCTATTGGTAAAATCTTAATTGCCGACAATAAGCCTTGCAGTGTAGTGGGGGTAATAAAAGACTATCATGAAACATCCTTGTACAATCCTATTTTCCCGATATGCATTGGACATATTCCTACAGACGAAAAAGAAATAGCAATAAGATTTAATTCAGTAGGGAAGATGTCAAATAATATACAAAATACACTTTATAAGATTGAGAAATTATGGAAAACGTTGTATCCTAAAGCGACATTTCAATATAGTTTCCTTGATGAATCAATTGCTTCTTTTTACGAAAAAGAACAGAAAACGATTTTTCTGTTAAATATAGCTATGAGTATTGCTATATTCATTTCATGTTTGGGTCTATTCGGTTTGTCAATGTTCATAGCTGAATTGAAAACAAAGGAAATAAGCATAAGAAAAGTGCTAGGAGCAACTACACACAGTATAGTTATCTTCTTGAGTCGTCCGTTTATCTCATTGGTAGCGATAGCTATTTTGATTGCATCTCCAATAGCGTGGTATTTTATGACCAAATGGCTTCAGAATTTCGCCTATCGAATAAATATTTCTTGGTGGATATTTTTATTGTCAGGTTTTACTTCATTTTTAATAGCAGCAATAGCAATTGGTTTTCAATCAATCAAAGCTGCTCTGCAGGACCCTGTTAATATTTTACGAACAGAATAATTTTTTTGGAGAAGTATTTAACTTTATTCTTATTGCTTTGATTAGATGAAATTCGATGCGGTTGAACAAATTGAACAATTAAGCGCAGGACAATTATTTCAATCCCGATTCAGAAGAAAGGTATCCGATCAATGATATTGGCGACGAGTTTTCAATTCATTCGCATTATGATGATAATTCGAGCTGTGAAGATAAATCTGGTCCCGGATCTGAATAACTGATTTGCAAATCCACCAGTCTCGGAGGGTTAAGAGAGCTGGATGATAGACCGTTGCATTATTAACTTTATTTCGATTGAATATTTTTTATGGAATTTGATTTCAGATGAATCATATTGAAAATTCAAAACATGAAACGATCTTATTTTCAATTATTTTTTCTCATGTTTTTTTCGGTAATCTCCGCTCATTCACAAGAAAGTAAAATTCCTTCATTGAACTATGGAGCTCTTGCGCCTGCGCTTCGATTGAGCGAATGGGTGAAAGGGAAACCAGTGGAGCATTTTGAAAGAGGCACCGTGTATCTGGTTGAATTTTGGGCAACGTGGTGCAAGCCTTGCAAAGCCATGATTCCCCGACTCTCCCAATTGGCACACAAATACAGAAGAAAGTTGATCGTTATAGGTATCGATATTTATGAAAAGAAACCTACTCCATTAGAGAAAATAAAATATTTTGTCGATAGCATGGGACGCCGGATGAATTACCGGGTAGCTATAGAGGACAGCAATTTTATGGAGACCGCATGGCTCGATGCTGCGGCAGAAAAAGGTATTCCCAAGTCTTTTGTAGTGGATGCGGAAGGAAGATTGGCGTGGATCGGGCATCCCATGTACCTCCATCAGGTTCTGCCCGACATCTTAAACAATCATTGGAATATAAATGAAGCCATGGTCAAACGAAATTCGGATAGATACCTTGAGCAACTGGATGACTCATTGAATTTCGATTTAAACTCATATAATGGAAAACTGATAAGTACGTATGGACAGCCAGATTCCTCTCTTGAAATGATCGCTGAAATCATCAAAAAAGAACCAAGGCTTGCCTATGCTCCTTCCATTGCTAGAAATACCTTTGCTTCCCTGTTAAAAACGGACATACATAAGGCTAATGAGTATGGTAAAAAAGTATTGGTATCCCGAACCTATGACGATCCTGCTTATGATGCGATCATCAACAACATCCAATGGTACTCCGATAAAATAACGATACCTGCAGAAATCTACGAGTTGGGCGCTGAAGCGTACCAGTTAAAAGTGGATGATTTTAAACAGTACCCAGAATATTATGATCTTTTTAGCTATTACAACAAAATGGCTGAGTGGTATTGGCGAGCTGGCGATAAATCAAAAGCGATTCGTGCAGAGAAGAAGGCAATCAAGGCATTGAAAAAAAATAAAACTTTCTTATAACTATAGCACAAAATTTTAGAATATATTAAGACGAATTTCTCCAAATAATTAAGTGGTTACATCATATTGATGGGATCAACATTTCTTCCATTTGTTTTCATTTGGTTATACATCTGTATATATTAAAATTTAAAAAGTTTACAAATTTCATTTTCAAGTTTATTTTATTTGCGTGGTAATTGAAAAACTCACCTCCGTAACCCCTTTATTTTGGATTTATTAAACCAATTTTATTGCTGTCGATTTTTATCTGAGGATATAGATCGTCTGAGGTATTTGGGATACCATCAAGTCCAGATGAAAACAGAATATATTTGTCCTTAACCTTGCGATAATTAAATAATACTGTTTTCATATTAATTTTACCTGCTTGGCTTAAGTCGTAAATTGGCGCAAAATTATCATCCTTCAAAAGTTGCTGTAAACTGTCAGGATATTGTCCATGTTGCAAATTATAAAACTCAATATTTTTAACTACGCTATTTAATTGTTTCTGGGAGATTTCTTTAAAACCAGCCGCATTCGAAAATATCAAAGGTGAAAGAACCATCCAAAAGAAAATGGTAAATAGTATATCTGCGATACCAACCAGCATTAGTTTTATTTTATTGAATTGAAACCCTTTGATAAGGATAACAATTCCAGCAATTACTCCAAAATTTGGTATAAAACCAATAAGCCCCCAATAGTATAGATTTCTTATTTTCCTTTGTCTGCTGTTACCCCGAACCTTTTGAATATTATTTTTGATGATCCCCAAGAAATTTATTGCCTCATTTATATTTGAAAAATAACTTAGCGGTACTACATAATATTTATTTGTAAATAAGCTAATAAACAGGTAATCGTCTAAAAACTCAGCTTTATTTAGAGTTTCCCATCGCCAAAAATTATTTTCAATATCTGAAATCATTCTGACGCCTGTTTCATCAATCACGAGTGTTTTAGCAGAGCTATAAAAATTACTTTTGATAAACCTTTTAAGCCGAATTTTTGCGACTAAATACGGCAGAAGAAGAAACAATATAATCAGAACTATTGCAGCTGATAATGCTTGTAATATGAACATTGAAATAATAAATGGCTTTTCAACCTGCCTAAAAAATCCGAGCCAAATGGCAATTATTGCTAATAAGATCAGTCGCTTGGCTGCATTCCTCTTAAAAAAATACAATTTTAAGACCTTATAATAATCTTCTGTGGTTGTTTGAAATTCAACTTGCATATCACCAAAGAATTGAAATTATGAATAACTGAAAACTTACTTGCGTATACGCCCATTTGGATTCCCTTTATTTGATGTCGATGTGGGGTCTATCTCACGGATTTTCCAGTTAAGGTGAGAATGTTAAGTAATCTGTGTAAACGTGTTTAAATAACTGTGTAAAGAGCTAAATTTTTACGCCACATCTTTGTTCGCCAAAGATATTGATAAATTGCAGCAGCATGATGGGCCAATTTCTTTGAGTCATGGTCCATTTTTTTGACACCTGCATCAAAGCCAGATAAACTACTTTTTCAACAGCCTGGTCGCTGGGCAACATCGTCTTTGTCTTAGTGTATTTTCTAATGACCCGATTAATACTTTCAATGACATTCGTCGTATAAATGATTTTTCGGATCTCCATCGGGAATTCAAAGAAAGTAGCCAGATTATCCCAGTTGGCATTCCAGGATTTGGCGATATAAGGATACTTGGGCTTCCATTTTTGCTCGAACGCTTTTAAGCGATTGTTGGCGGACTTTGCGTCCGGGGCGCTATAAATTTCCCTCAACTCGAGCGCTACGGCTTTTTTGTCTTTCCAGACGACAAATTTGAGGGAGTTACGCAGCTGGTGCACTATGCATATCTGCGTCTTAGCCTGCGGGAAAACGGCCTTAATAGCCTCTGTAAAGCCTTTTAAGTTATCGGTGCTTGTGATCAGGATTTCCTCTACTCCGCGACTCTTTAGATCGGTCAGTACGCTCATCCAAAAGGAAGCACTTTCATTCTGGCATATCCACATACCCAGTAGTTCCTTGTATCCATTCTGATTTAACCCGACGGCTATTTGTACTGCCTTATCAATAACCTTTCCATCCTGGCGCACTTTAAATACAATGGCATCCATCCATACCACCATATAAATCTTTTCCAGCCGCCTGGTCTTCCATTGTTCAATGTGTTCTACAATCCGGTCGGTAATGTGCGAGATGGTGGCTTCACTCATCTCCACGCCATAGATCTCCCGAATGTGACTTTCAATGTCACGGGTCGTCATGCCATGAGTGTAGAGTGAAAGCACATGATCTTCGATATCGCTCATGATACGGCTCCGTTTGGGAACCACCTGGGGGTTAAAGGTTCCATCACGATCGCGCGGTACTTCCAGGGCAATGTTGCCCAACTTCGTTCTTACTGTCTTGCTGGTCTTTCCATTTCGGCTATTGGAAAAAGTGACACTGTCAGGGGCATGCTTCTCATAACCCAAATGCTCATCCATTTCGGCTTTCAGCATCTCCTGAACTCCCTCTCTGAATAACTCTTGGAAAATGTCCGATAAATCACCAGTAGACTTGATCTTGCCAGCCTTCAGGCGATTGGCAAGCTCCTCCTGTAGTGCTTGTTTCAATTTGTCCATACAATAACTGTGTTTTAAAATTAGGAAATTACAGGACGACAATCAGCTCTTGATTTTCTAATCAACGAGTTAACTTGCCGTCCTGACCTTTACACAGTTATTTAAACACTACCGTTAAGGTAAGCAGAGTTTATTATAATGTTTTGCGCAATGTTTGTTATTGTTGTTGTTAGAGGTCTTTATCAATAAGGATTCAATGCTTTTTTAAATAAACCTGCACCGAAACGTCCTACTCCATCGTATCTTCTATTCAAATGAGTACAAGACGATATCCCAAAAACTGGGACTAACCAATGTTTTCTCAACATAAAATCTATTCGCCTATGATTTTGCCATTTGCAGAAAGAATATTTCCATCGGATGTGACAGCAATGACAAATACATTATAATTAATCGGGGCGTCTGAGGTAAAGAATTGTAAGACCGACTTACCCCTGTTTTGGGTTTTAATATTTCCGTTCCAATAAATTGTCGATCTGTGATCGGGATAAGGGGAATTCCTGATTTCCTTTTTATCATAGTCAGGTTCTTGGAAAATGGGAGCAACATAATATCCTTTGGCATAAATTAACTTCAGACCCTTTTTTTCACTTTCGGGAATTGGTCTACCTCCGTTTAATGTGTGCAGGTAGATTACCCCATTGTCTGAACCTGGGCCATATACAGTGGCATCGGCCCCTTCAAGCACTTCAATAAAATCAATATTCCTTGTGTCCAGGGATTCGAGATATGATAATAATTTTTCTCTCATAGATGCCAAATTGATCTGGGATCCATCAACAAAAAGTAAAGGTTCTATTCCGCCGGCACCATTAGGTATACCACCTCCTCGAATAACGACAAGACCACCCATTAAACTTACTCCAGCAACACTTAGCAGTGCAGCATCTATTGCATGGGGACTCAATCCAATCTTATCTCCCGGAATGATCTTTGAAAAAGGACTGACGATTTTGCTCTCGTCATACGTCACAGGGATTTTTTTTCTTGCGGTTATGGTAACAGGCTTGAGCAATCCTTTTTTATCTCCAATTGCGATAGAATCCAATTGATAAAGTTTGAAGTTCTCCAGCTGTTTTGTATTTGACAGGGAAAATCTTTTCTTGAGCGCAACAGGGGTACTGAACCGGGGGAAACGCATCATGTCGACCTCAATGGAATCTTCCATCTCTGCCCCGCTGGAATTGCTGACCTGGAAGTATAAAGCAGTACTATCAAAAATGTTATCGGGAAGTTTGAAATGAAATTTTCCGTTGGCGTCTGTGGTATCTGTTTCAAGGATTTCGCTGTTGCCGGAAATAATGGTAACGATCTTATTCTTAAGAGGAAGATTTTTCTTACCCGTGACATGTCCCGTCAAGTTGGTAACCTCAATATCCGATTGTTCCCATATCGGCCTGATCTGACTCATTCCATTTCTTTTTTGCCAACCCAGGTAATGGAATGGCTGAGTGAGCATGATCAGGTCCCAATGGTCACTTGAGTATGAATCTATTTCTGAATCCGTATTATCCTTCTCCGCAAATTCAATATTATCATTCTTGAGTCGGTCCATTATTTTTTGTCCGGTGTTTTCATTCCCTGCTTGATCATTCGTTATTGCGACTGAAAGAATGGCTTCAGAGACATCGGCATTTCCAGTTTCATTGGTAGAAACAGACAGAATTACTTTTTGTCTGGGACCATAACTTCTCCGGTCAGCAACAATCCTCAATGGGGAATTGGACTTTTTAATATATAGGTCTCGCTGACTTACTATCTTTTCTTCATCATTAAAAAGCAACATGCTTGCTTTACCTCCAGGAAAACTGTTTTTTGCAATGCCGAATACGTACATGCCTTTCCCCATTGCTGCATAACAGAGACTATCGCGACTAATGCCGAGGACATAAGAAGATTTAAATTTTTCGTATGCAGAATCTCCGAGCGAGACCTGGAAAAAAATCGAATCAACTGTTTGGCTGGTAACTGATAATTGGTATCCATCAGCATTGGGATTCGGTAATTGCGTATTCACAATCTTTCCTGATCCGAAGATCGTATGGGCTGTATAATTCATTGATCCGTCAGCAAAAAAACTAAATGAACCCAGGCCAGAGCTGCTTGCACTGTATTTTGCTACAACAATATTGGCATTGTCAGTAACATAACCAACTACGTCCATTTGTTTTCCCCCCTGGTTAAAAGATGCAAAGGCAATCCTGTTATAGTTTCCCGCTATTACGTTCCCTCCTTCAGGATAAAACCTTACACAGGGTTTACAAGTATCCTCAGGATTGAAAACGGGATCCGCCTTTTCAGCAACCGGAAGGTGAGTGCCTCGATTACCTGAATCGAAAACATACAAGCCCTGAACGTAGATCCCGTCAGGATCTTGATTCAATTGATCTCTGGTATAAGCCCTGAGCCAATAATAACCTTCTGGCAAAGTGGAAGGCAGCGTGATTCGTCCATCAAGTCGGAGTAGGCCATTATTGAGCATGATCTGGCTAACCAAACTGTCCTGATCATTTACGACATCGACAAACAGAGATTTGCTTTTACGCATGACTTGATGAGAAAGGGCATTGATACAGTAAGCTCTGAGCCAAATATCTTCTCCCGCTGTATAGTACCATTTATTGGTTTGTACAAAAAACTTCTCCTTATCAACTCTTATGCTTTTTGTGAAATCGCTGGCTAACGAAGCAAGCTTTGGTATTAAAACATTCTGACTTCTTGCAACGATATTTAGCAATAAAAAAAGCAAAAACAGGTATTGAATTTTGCATTTCATATGGCTATATAATTTGTGGAAACTACATGCGATCCTGAGAACATTGTATTCAGTTAAAGAACATTACCAGATTTCTTATTTGGTCTCAGTCCCCCTAATTATTAAGACCGACAAAGTACACCATGTATAAATGTAAATTTTTTGATCAAGAAATATTGCAACTAATGGTAAATCCTTATTTTGATAAATATTAAAAATTATCCTATCAGGCATTTAAAGCAAAATTTAAGGAAGCAAAGTGTTAAGAGAAACGATTTCACCTTGGGAATCGATTCCGATTATTTTAATTCGAATTTTCTTTGTGGTATTGCTGTTAAAAAAATCAAATTTCGCTTCACCTTCTTTGTTTAAAATAAGGGTTGGATTCCAGTAAAGAGATTCCTGCATGTTAATTTTTGAGATTTTTACTTTATAAGAAAAACTTCTGAATGCTGAAAAAGCATTGTTCAACGCATAAGATGTAAAAACAAACTGTTTAACGTTTTTATCAACTGAGCTTGTTTTCGATGGATCAAATGTTTTAGTATAAACTGAAATAACCCCGATAAATCCGCCGTTAAGGGGAGCCATTGGGAAGGGCGCTGGAATAAATTGAATCAGCCCCAGCTCTCGTGGTGAAATATCTTTAATATCGTCCCAAGTAGTCAGGACCTCATTCAGATAAAAATAAGGAGCTGAACTTCCCGCATTGCGATTTGAAGATACATCAGTTTGCGCGACACCTTCGTGTCCTCTGTAATTGAATACCGCTATTTCGTTATGGTTGCTGTCTCGAATATGGGGAGTGATATATACCCGTTGTACCATCAGAAAAAATCCCTATCTCAGTAGTGTCTTTTACTATCCATTTAATTGTTCCATCTTTATTATGGTCGTACTTAAAAATTATCAAGGTTGTTCGCTTACCATTACCATCAACATAATAATACTGATGGTCAACTAATCCATATTCGTCTCCAAACTGTGTTAGCAAGATTCCATTTGGCGGGATATCATAAACTCTTCTGCCATTTTCGTATTTGGTAGGCGTACCATCTTTACGATTGAAGATAACATTTACCCTTCCAATAAAACCTTGAGGTATAAGGTAAGTTTCAGGTTCTGGATTGTTGCAGCTGAGCATGCTTAATACAGATGCAATCAAAAAATATGTATTCATCTTGGTTTCTATTAATAATTTTATACGCACGATACTTGGTTTCTTTTCTTGTTCTTGTGTTGGTTTTGAAGTCATCATCTTATTCCAATCATCCACACTATAAGTTTTGGCGTCCTTGCCAGAACCTACAGTCACACTGATAAATTCACCTTTCTCATTAATTTTAATATCAAAATTTGCCGATCCCATTTCCCTATCATTATCACCAATCAATTCCAGAGGATTGCCGCTGAGTGGACTTGCGATAATCATAAGTTGTTGGCCCTTTGTATCACCTATAAACATTTCTGCACTCGGAAATTTGTCACCTTTCATCGTTGCATCAACTGACAACATTCCCTTTTCTAAATTTTCAGTGAGCTTTATCGATGATTTGACATCAATATCAGGAGCCGCAAAAGTAGGTACCACATATAATAATGAAAAGATTATAGGGCATTTTTTTCTTGCCTGCCATGTAGCAAACTTAGGTAGGCACATCTAATATTCATCTTAATTTGTTTAAAGTGACTCTTAAAAAAATTCATCAAGCAAGATGTAAAAGTCTATTTTATTTTGCTGCACTTCTTTCAAACCATATTCTTCGCAAAATAAACGTGTACCTCCGGGAAGTTAAAAGTCTCGTATAATTTTGTCGTTTAATTTTGCCTAAGCAATCTCCTTGGCCAAGATGTGATTTTCTTTTCTTTTTTTCCAGTTATGCGGTAAGATCTCTTCCAGTTTGTTGACGTGATA
>DATGFZ010000361.1:0-3957 GCA_035308805.1 Puia sp.
CAATACCGTTGTTTGGTCCAATAATCCTTCCCATATATACAAAATAATATATAAGCAAATAACCGGCACGACAATAGCTGCATCCTTCTTCTTTTGTTTAAGCGCAAGGATGCAAATCCTCAGTGCCTCCAGCATACACAGGACAGGAAATACGATACTGACAATCAATGAACCTATTATATCGCCCGGGACAATGGAAAAAAATGACGCTAACGCTAAAAGGACCAATATCTTAAAAATCGTCCGCCCGTGATAGCCGAATAAGACGTAAACTACAAGAATAAAGAACAAGAAAGCCACGCAAAAAGCGGCAGTTCCGACGTCGAATATCAGCATATAGGTGGAAACACTTTCAACATGCCCCTGGTAATAAATAAATATAAAAGTTAAGTAGATATATAAGATGCAAGCGCAGTAGATCAAATAATATAAACTGATCTTTTGAGACCGGTCAAAAACAAAATAGAAGAAATGGATAAAACAAAGGATCAGGAATATCCCCGCGGCTATCGAATTCATAACCAACAGTTCCTGATTTAACTTTGATGAATATTCGGAATTTGCCTTTGCTCCCTGATATCCATTAAGGTACATGCTAAAGGCTGGGAGAGGGGTAAACAGCGGGGAAATGTATAAAATTCTGGATTGGTATCCCAAACGGACCGCAATGACCTGGTTAACGCTGCCTTTTAATTTCAATTCAAATAGCTCCCCAGCGGGTGTTACCGCAATTGTTTTAGCCGGATCGTGACTGATGTAACCATATCGCTGAATTAATTTGCCGTCCAGGTATATTTCGGAAGCCGAGTATTGTGCTACCCATGCCATAATTTGTTGCCTGGCTATGGCGCTATCGGCCCGGATGTGAAGCCTCAACCAGCCCACGCCGGCTTTTTTTAGCCGATCGAATTTTGTGATGTCAGTCCCTGGGTCAGCCAATTCCCACTTACTGTCATCGAAACCCGGGTTGGCCCACTGAGGGTCATCCCCCGGATGGAATTGCCAGCCGTTTAGCAGGGTGTCCTGTTCCAATAATTTATTCAAATGGAAGACCTGCCCGCTTTGGGCAAACGTTTTTGGTATAAAAAATACCAACAGCAGTCCTAAAAGGCAAACCTTCCTCATACCGCAAACTTATTTGTTTTTTGCAAAATGATAGCGTAAAATGAAACTATCGGAATCTAAATGGAACAAAACTCATTTTCCGATACAGAAAATGAAAACCCTTGATTCTAGTGGGTTTGAGAGGCATTAGTAACAGATTAGTGACACGAATTTTGATATTAGCGATTACTAACGCCAATGACTAACTGAATGGACAAATATCAAATTAAACCCAAAATAAAGAGTTTACAGTTTTTAGCTTTGAGTTAATTCACGATTCACCATTCACTTCTTCACTCATTCCCAATTCGATATTCTTTTTTAACTGATGCCAGCAATTGATTATTCTCATCTTTTAACTTTGCAAGCTCAATGCGATAATAATTAAAAATCACATTTCTTTCAAACATTAAATTATATAGTTTTAGCAATTGAGCGGGTTGCTCCGGGCTGAAAGCCCGTGTATGATCTCCGGAAATATAAAAATGATTTTTGAGCGCGTGGTGATGAATAATGCTATCTACAGAGGGATAAAACGTATCATTCAAAATATAATTCTGCCAATCAGCCTGGTTTTTTTCTGTTTCAAACATACGGGTTTCTAATTCTTTAATATCCGTATTAATAAAATTATTATAATTTACCAGGTCGTTCCTGATCTCTTCATTGCGGATAAGTCCAAAGCTACCTGAGCTTTGCATCTGTTGAAATGTAACATTGGAATATGCGAACTCGCGAAAGCCTCTCGTTTGATAAGCGAGCCGGTAAAGGGTTTCCGGTTCTGTTGTATATTTTCCAGACCTGATCAATTGCATTAGCGTATCGATTCTTATTTTAACATAATCTAGAGCCTCCACACTCGATTCCACCATAACAGAATCTGTACGAAGATTTTTTACCAGGCTACTTATATTAGCATGTTCTTTTTCTCTGTCAGAAATATATTGACGGATATTCTCTGCAAAAAACCCCATGGTTACAGCAAGAAATATCATTAAGAATTCAAGAAAGTATTCTTTGAATTTTTTCTTCTCTACATTCGGGTGATGGTGGACTTCCATAAAAGCAATTTCAGTTTTGGGTTATGTTGTGAAACGGGAATGATCTAATGAGCAATCTATTTGCTAAAAATAGGAAATGAATACGATTTGGGAGAAACTTGTATTTCGAACAAGAAAGTACTGTGGTTAGCTTCTTGAAATTTTCCACAATCGTTTTTATCGGTATGTGCATCAATAGAAGTACGAAATGCGATTTGTACAAAAGCAATGGCGTTTTAAATCGATATTTCTTAATCAAAACAAATCATTACCACATTATTCATCGCTGGGAACATATTATTTCGCGGTAAAATAACCGGTGAAATAACTGAAACCCGCGCTGACTGCATATTCCATCCTCGTATATTATGCACGCAACGATACAGAATATTAAGTACCACGATTCTACTGGGTTCTGGAGGAATTATTGAACGAGTAGTGACACGAGTTTTGTTATTTTGTGACTAGCGTTAATGGATAACCGGCTTTGAGTATATCACTTTAAATTCCAGAAAATATTCTTTGAAAGTTTTCTTTTATACGTGTGGGCGATGATCTACGTCGCTGTTTTATTGTATATCGTATCTAGCCTGTAAAAAAACCAGCAGGTTTTCTGCACGTTTATACATGCCAAAAAGCATAGAGAGATAATTATTGATAAGCGCCTGCATGGTGAGCGCCATTTGCGCATAATTCTTTAAAACTGTCTTTTTTTTGGTCAGCAGCCTCATGGTATCCGGCATCGGTTTGCGGCTAAAACTACTATCCTTATTCATGGACCTTTTTGTGAAAGTCCTGTCAAAAATATCTTCTGCTCCAAAAAATGTGCGCTTTACGGACTCATAGAGTATTTCCGCCTGCCCCGTAGCGAGGTCTTTGTGCGGCCCGTAATAATTCATCATGCTATCCGAGATTCCCTGCTCGCTCATCAGCCGGAGGTTGCCTGAAGTAAGCAACTGACGGATGGTCCCATCGTTCCAGTCCATTCTCGCAATATTTGACGCGTAACGGCTATTGAGTATATAGAGCTGCTTTTCTTCATCCATGGTAAGCGATGGCTTATTCAGCAATGATGTCATCGTATCTATCCCGGAAACCTTTTTAATATTGGCGTCAATTACTTCCCTGAGTCCGGCTGTATCGCCTTTCAGATCGGCGATCATGGAGTTAATGTATTGCTTCTCTTTTGAATGATCGGCTAAATGCTCCCTGATACTTTCCGCAAAAAAACCCATAGTTACTGCAAGGAAAATCATTAAGAATTCTAAAAAATATTCTTTTAACTTTTTTCTTTTCTGATGCATGTCAGGATGATGATGGACTTCCATTTTTTAGTATTTAGTACTTAGAATTTAGTACACAGATAATTCACGATTGACAATTTACTTTTTCTGGACTTTCAGAATTCTTGTCTTCCTGACTTTCTTTATTTTGATCTTCGCTCTTACGGTTAAATTTATTCATTCCTCCACCATCTTCACTTTTCGAAATGGTACTTGTTTTCTATATATTCTTTAAGATGCACAGCTTGCTCTTCCAGTTTCTTTGTTGCCCGATTTATTGCTGTACTCAATCCTTGTATTTCGCTTATTTGCAGCACACAATTACTGATTGCGTCCTTATCAGCGCTTTTCAGGTATAAATTTTCCGCAGGCATAATTATTCTGTCTGTACTGTCAATCATTTTATGATAATAATGTCCCCAAAGTATGTATGAATAGCTTTGTTCCAATGTTTGTTTATATCCTTGTATCCATCCTTGAAGAAATTTCACTTCGTCCACCATTTTATAATAGTCAATAATGCTGTCTGA
>DATGFZ010000362.1:0-6759 GCA_035308805.1 Puia sp.
GCAAACCAGGTGATCAGTACCGATTCACTTAAAAATTGGCTGATGATCTCCTTTCGCTGAGCCCCGATAACCTTCCGGATACCAATTTCCTTTGCCCTCAATACCGACCGTGCGGTGGATAGGTTCATGTAGTTGATGCAGGCTATCAGCAAAATAAACAGAGCTATAGCGGAAAATATGTATACTCTTTGGATATCGCCGTTTTCTTCAAACTCATCATCCAGATGTGAGTGCAGATGTATGTAGGCTAGTTTTTCAAACGTAAGTTTGGTGCCATCATGTGTTTTAGCGTTTCCTGCCGTGCCGCCAAGGTGAACGTATTTATCCAGGAATTCAGGCAATTGGCTTTCAATTATGTCGGTATTATAGTCCTTCGGGAAAAGCAGGTAGGTGAAAAAGGCATTATCGCCAAAATCGTTCTCTAAGCTGTTCGCGCCATAAATCGCCGGATCTTTTAAGGTACTGAACGACATCAGTATGTCGGGGTGCATGTGCGAGTTGGCTGGAAAAGCTTTAAACACACCGGTAACTTTGAAGTCATGAGTAATCTTACCCAGAAAAATGTTATCCAGAAATATGCCTTTGTTAATCGGGTCGGTATCGCCAAAATATTTTTTGGCCATGGCCTCGCTCAGCATAATGCTGTAAGGCTCTTTCAGCGCATTATTATGGTCACCTATAACCACAGGTACAGTGAAAAAGCCGAAGAAGTTCTCATCGGCAAAGACGCTATTCTGTTCGTTAAACAACTTGTCCTTATAGTGAAAGGCTGTAGTGCGGATAGGCAAAACCCGTGTTATTTTTTTAATATCAGGAAATGCACTTTGCAGCAAAGGCCCAAACGGCGCCGCAATCGCGCTTAAATGCAGGCTCTCCACATTCTTACTGGCGTAAAAAATACGCGTTACCCTGCGGATATCCTTCGCATTGGTATTAAATTTATCATAGCTGAGCTCATTGACAATATAAGTAATGATCAGCAGGCAGCAGGTTAAACCAACGGTTAAACCAAATATGTTAATGAAAGAAATGAACGGGTACCGCTTGATATTACGTACGGCGCTTTTTAAATATTTTGTTATCATGATTGGTGCTGCATTAATTATAAACTACATTTATCGCGAAACAAGTTAAATGGTATTGATGACTACTTTTTTGCAAATCGACTATCTATCAGAAGTTTGCCCTTTCAATATCCACCAAATGATATGGTATAGCCGGTACCAGCCTTTGAAAGGACGTAATTTTGGTTGCGGAGGTTACACTAAATCGCTGACTGATGTCACCTCATTTCTGGAGCCTACTTGGCGGGTACACGAGAAAAGCTGCCTTTTATGAGGGTATAGTCAAAGCCTTAACATTCCCTTCACCTTTGAGGAGTGATTGTACAAAACGACAAACAAAAGTTAAACGTCGGACATTCAATTTGTTAGGGTGACTAATCGCCTTAGATTGAACAGAAACCGGTTCGAGAATTGTCCTGCCATGGCGACTTTACTAGAATTCGAGCCACTTTTCAAAGAGTGGCTTTTTCTACTTCCTTCTAAAACCCTTACTACATTTGGTATTTCAAAAAATAAGAAGATTTACCTGCCGGAAACGATTCAAATGTTTCCCAAACTTTGTGAGTTTGCAGAGGTAAATTCAATTCTTTATTGCAGTGCAGAAGGTGCTTATACAAAAGTTGTGTTCATTGATAAAAGGCATTCTCTGCTTATTTCTCGCACACTTGGTGATATTGAAGAAATGCTGCCTCCTGAAATTTTTGTACGCATCCATCATTCAACTATTGTGAACATTAACGCGGTTACACATTACATCAGAACGGATGGCGGTTATGTCATTATGAACACCGATGAAAAGCTGATGGTTTCAAAATCAAGGAAAGAAACGGTGATGAAAAAATTAGGTTTAAAATAGCTCCTTTACACTGGCGCTTTGCTTTTGCGTAACGAATGGAGCTTAAAAGCTGACACTTACATAGGGAAGTCTTTCTCAAAAAAAATAGCATAGCCGCCAACCGGCTTTTTGATATACCACGCACGGGTATGCCCTGAAGATTAGAAATTCTTTTGCAGACTAACTGTAATGGACAACCTGAACGAAAATGATTGGCAAATAAAAGTTTTTTTTTCAATGTAGCAAAACAATGATCGAGGAACTGGAAAGGTTTTTTTCATAGGAGAAAGAATGACGCAGCCTTGCCGCCAGCAAATACTTATGCACAAAAGGGCGGGATGGGCTTATTCCAGTCACAAACTTTTGGACACCGCCTGAATAAGCGATACATTACATGCTTTCATTTAGTAAGTTATACTTATTTTAACGCGTTTTATTGATATTGTCTTGGAGCCCCCGTCGTACGGGTGGAAAGATCTGGCTGGTAATTTCTCCAGGCCAGGTACACGGGCAATTCTTCGTGAATTTTTTTCCCGCCTGAATATTTTTAAGGATAAAAAAAACTGGCTTTCTTTTACAACCTGGCTGATGGTGGTTTTCTTTGGCGTTTTTCTCGGGTTTTTTATTTTTAAGTATTTCAGCATTTCACTCCTTGTCATTGCATTCCTTTACAGCATGGTCATTATGGGTTCGCATGGCACGGTCTGGTACCACCGGTATTGCACACACCGTGCTTTTACATTCCGAAATTATTTTTGGCGTTTCGTTACGCAAAACCTGACCATCCGGGTCATACCAGAAGAAATTTACGTAATCTCCCATCACGTGCACCATGCAAAACCGGACGGAGCTGGTGACCCCTATAATGCCAAAGGGGGTTTTTTGTATTGTTTTTTGGCCGATGTCAATCACCAGCCAATAGCCCGCAGCCTGGATACGAACAATTATAAACGATGTGTGCTCTTAATGAAACATACAGGGCAGCATTCCAATTCTTATGCGCAGTACCGGCATTGGGGATCGCTTGCCAGCCCGCTTCGCACCATCGCCGGGATTATCGCCAACTGGTGTTTTTGGATCCTGGTATTTTACTTTATCGGGGGCGCGCCTCTTGTCTGTGCGTTATTCGGCGGAGCAGGGGTATGGGCAGTAGGTGTCCGCACGTTTAATTATGAAGGTCATGGCAAAGGGAAAGACAAAAGACAGGACGGAACCGATTTTAACCGCAAAGACATGTCTGTTAACCAGCTCTGGCCGGGAATTGTAGCAGGCGAATGGCACAATAACCACCATCTCTATCCCAAGAGCGCGCGAGCCGGCTTTTTAGCCCACCAGGTAGATTTCGCCTGGTATTATATCAAGCTCTTAAGTATGCTTGGAGCAGTTTCCGGGTATACCGATAATAAAAAGCAATTTCTTCAAAAATACTTTCCGCCGCAGGTCCCGAATAAAAAAACGGTTTAGAAGCACGCAACCCATAATTTTGGATCAGCTATTCATCATTTCGGTCAATTATTTCACTTGGGTCTTATTCCGTTGATTTCACTGATTGCGGGAGGAGCTGTTTCCTTGTAAATACTTTTCCTTCCGGGGGATCGGGACAAGAGTAAAAGAAAAAAGTTTTCGCCGCCTCCGAACCGTTTACGATTTGCTGGTGAACGATGCACCCCTAACCAAGGCAGATATTTATGCCTACGCGAAAAATCCTCTCACGAGGGAGTTAACATACAGGCTTCTGTACTATTTTAGACAGGAATTGCTTTTCCCGCAAGAATTTTATACGATGGAAATGGCAGCGGAAAGCAACCTGGTCAACTGGCTGGAATTTCCTACTGAATTAAATGCACTGCTCGACCAGATAGAATATATCCAACGAGTCTCAATTGATGAAGACCGGGGTAGTGTATTTTACTATCATGTATTTCAATTCAGCGTCATTGAACCGCACGTCCCGGCAAAACAGGGTCGGATGATTGGCGTAGTGGGTCCATACTTTGGAGACAGTAAGCCGACAAAGGAGCGATTCAAAAGAAATCGAATGCCTGTATAACATTGTGTTTACGGGCATTTTCATTTTTAAGTCAATCAGAAAATATCAAAAATAATCACCTTTCTGGTGAATTATTCGGTGAGCTCTCACCGGCATATTACTTGCGACGCAAAAATGACAAGGAATTAAAATATCAGATCACAGCCTACAAATCATTCCAAAACATTAACATGGCAATTGGTAATAATAGCAATGTGAAAAGGATCATTAACAGGAACCCAAACAGCGACAGGTATTGCGATATCCCGCAAGTAACAATCATAAAAACAATCACGCCAAGTAATAGTTTTTGCGTGTTGGCTCGCGCTTGCGGGCTTGATTTCGGCGTTTCAATTAGTGTAGAAATAAAAAAGCTACCTGATAAAAAAAGACAAATAAATATTCCCAAAAAAATTTTCATATGCGTACTTCCATTCTTTGGATCCAGGTTATCAGTGATAAATATTTTTTCAAATGCTACTCCAATAATGCCCAAGGACATTGCAACTGGCAGAAATAAAAGAGCATAAATATTGTCTCTTATAAATCCTTTTTTTACCTTTTTATCGCCAATCATTTTAAAAAAGATGAACCAAAGGGTAAATACAATAAAAATAGATAGTATAAATAGCCTCCAACGATAAAATGTTATATTTTGAAAAGTGGACATACCATGGATAACACCTGACATCACTTCTCCAAAAAGTATAATGGTAAAAAGTCCTAAACGTTCTGCCATACTATTCGTTAATCTATACTCAAATCGTTTTTCTTTCAACGCTCTGTTCTCAAAATAAGGAGGTAAATAATTCAATAGTAACGCGAGATAAAATACAATTCGAAGGAAAGGTTGATGTAAAAAAAATGTAGAGAAAATTAGAGCAAACGCAATTGAATAAATTACCGTGTAATATCGGTTTAGATGCATATTGGTTTTATCGTAAATTCCTTCGCTCCACCACAAATAGGTTATATAGTATTGCATTATTAATATTACCACCGTGGTATTAAAGTAAATTTTATCAGCAGGGCTATATAAGGTTACTATTAGCGCAGACAGTATAACTATTTGCCAAATGGTTAAAAAAATTGTACGTACATCATTTGCTCCAAGCAGATCGTGATGCGCACTTCCATTAAGCCAGCCCCAATAGATCAGGCCAAGCATATAAAAATAATCCAGAAAACCAGCAATATTTAACTGCATGGAAAGGTTATGCGTGATTTTTGAAATAGCTATTACGTAAATCAAATCATAAAACAATTCTAGCCAACTAATTTTGCGGTTATCTATATTGGCATTGCGCTCATTTGAATTTCTCCACCAGGTTTTTTGATACATTTTTGCCTGTATATTTTTATGAGGATTCTGGGTAGTTTAAAAACAAAACTCGTTTGCCTTTAAGTGAAGGTGAATCGCTAAGAACAAGGAAACACTTCCCCCAACCGTAAAATCTTTAACACGTTTTTGATTTCACCTTGAGCGTTGAGCTTGGTCAGAATTTGCTCGGGTTCCTCCAATGGTTCATCTGATAAATCAAATGTGCCATAGTGGAATGGGATGAATGTTTTTGCGCCTGTTGCGTGGAATGCTTTTACAGCGTCATATGGGTTCTGATGCATTGGCCCCATAAACCATGCAGGTGCATATGCCCCCACACCTATGAGCGCTACATCAATATTTTGAAAAAGATCCCCAACATCCCTGAAGTGAGACCCGTGGGCAGAGTCGCCGCCGTAGTAGATGCGCTTTCCATCTTTCTCCAGCAGGAATGCACCCCAGAGAGTTGTGTTATCATCAAACAGAGTGCGATTTGACCAATGCCTTGAGGGAAGGAACGTAATTTTTAGATCGCTCCCCAGTTGAAACTGTTGATACCACCCCGCAGTTAGAATTTTGTTGCGCGTCCATTTACTTATCAAACCATCCAGTTTTAATCCGGTTAGGATTTGAGCTTTGGGATTATTACTGGTTAATAGCTTTATACTGTTTTTATCGCAGTGGTCATAGTGCGCATGCGAAACCAATATGTAATGAATATTCAGTAGTTTTTCGGGAGGAACTGGCAATTCCGAAAAACGTTTGCCAACTGGCAGCCTGCCATAAACGGGGTCTATCAGAATGCGGATACCTGACAACTGAATGAAAAAACTGGCGTGACCAAACCAGACAATTTTGTCCGCCGGATCTGTAAGCCACTGATCATTTTTGAGAACAGGAATTCGCCAGCTGTCCTGCCTTTTCATTTCTTTCTGTGGATTACGGTGCAACAGGTACCTTAAAATTTTACTGAATTCAAGCTTCCATGGGTACTCATGATTCATAAATAAGCCATCTTCATCGAGCGGAGTGCCTTTCCAATCCCGTTTAACAGTCGCAAGAACTGGATTTGAAGTGTAGCTTGTTATTATAGGTATTTTTTTTTTAGGAGCATAATCTTG
Source organism: Puia sp. (assembly GCA_035308805.1). Taxonomy (GTDB): domain Bacteria; phylum Bacteroidota; class Bacteroidia; order Chitinophagales; family Chitinophagaceae; genus Puia. The sequence goes on from DATGFZ010000362.1 coordinate 6,371, forward strand.
GCTGTTAAAAGTAAGCCGAACAATGTCAAACTAGTGTAGATGAATTTTTTCCTATGCATAATTTTCCTATAAATTCTTGTTTGTGTTTTGACCGGTGATGGCTACCTGTTTTCTACCCAATCCACCATTAGCTTGCGCTCTGCAAAAAGCCATTTTCCGTTTTGCTTTACATAGCTGTCATGGTATTTGATATTGGCAATCATTAGCTTTTGAACACCTTCCTTAACGGTTTGATGATGTGCAATGCAATAGGCAATACCCTTTGCATTATCATCGTTTAGTTCCAGCACCGTGCTTTGCCCGTTGAAGTGCATCGTAGCACGATATGTATTAAGGTTATCAAAGACGGGAAAAAGGTCTGCTCTTTTATGGATGACTTGCGTCGGTTC
>DATGFZ010000363.1:0-2268 GCA_035308805.1 Puia sp.
GTTAAAAAAACATCACCCGGATCTATTGACCTATTATGACGAAAAGCTGAGTGAATTGATTGAAAATGGGTAATCTTCGACTTTTTGTTGGTATACCGAAAGTGTTTGAAAAATTGGAATCTGGCTTTGTTGGCTTTGCAGCAAATTTTTTGTCTTCGCTCGCGCCTTGTGCACGCACAATGGTCGCTCGCTCCATACAAAAAAATTTGCGCAGCCGCCTTGCCAAATTCCAATTTTTCAAACACTTTCGGTATATTTTAAGGGATCTCATTGAAAAAAGTAAAGGGATAGGTCTTACAACCTATCCCTTATACTGTTTCTTCAAATGAAGGTATTATTTTCTTATTTTAGTAATTTTGCTTTTGCTGTGTTTGCATGGAATTTTCTTCTGCGAGGTATTCCTCGACAGTTGCTTTTAACGTCTGAATTCCATCAGAAAATCCACAACGGATGAGCATCTCCTGCAGATGCGATAATTCTGCTTCAAGCAGATCAACTTGGCTCTCAAGGGCAGCAATTCTCCCCTTGAGTTGGTTTATTGTATTATCCATTTACGCCCTCTTTATTTTAGGGATTTATTAATAATTATATTTTAACTAAAACTAACGGATACACGACTTAATTTTATCACACGTCTTTTTAAATTCATCAATAAAATAACATTAACAAAATTGTTTAATCAATACATTAACACGCAGACACTTATAATTAATAATTTAAATGTTTAATTTTACTATTTTTATACATTCTATTTTAGTTGAATTACATTAACTTAGAAATTATAATTAAATTGGTAATTATATAATAATAAAAGGAGAATAATTAGTTATGTCAGTTGTTCATTTGAATGGGGTGCATGCACTCAACCCTTCTTGCGAAGGGCGTGTTCTCGACCCTGAAAAATTTCTACAGGAAAACTATGATCCTAAAGAATTTTTACTGAGAAAAAAGACTTTTCTCCCTTTGAGTAGGCCAACTCCGCATGTGCTTCCGGCCAGTATCCTGAATTTTTTTTCCCAGTACCGCATCCCCACGGATTTTCATCCTTATCAGGCCACAATAGAAAATCAGGCCATAATAGAAAATCCGATCCATTTACAATTGCAAATATTAGCTGATAGTTTTGAAGGCCTTGCTAAAAATTGCACTTTAGATGAAAAAATCCGCATTGCAGAGGCAATGGCACTGGAAATCCGCAATACTCCCCCCGTTTTGGCCACCCTCTTTGAGCTCGGAGTGCGCTACCATCTGGCAGATCGATTACTGGAAATGCAATCGGATCTTCTTAAAACACGCTTAAGCGACATCGGTAAAATTTACAATTTTATGACTGTCAAAAACACCTTTGTCCTACCTGAAACATTTACAGCTTCGACCATGCGTCAAAATTTAATCCCTCGGGTCGCATCCGCGGTGGCAAACCGTTGGAAATTGCAGTCCTCATTGGAAGAAAATCTGTTAGAAGCAGAAAAATTGATCTCCTATTTTGCCCAAGGACTTAAAAAGATCATTAATCAGGAACATCTGGAAGAAGAAGAGGAAAGGATCGTTAAAATCATTCCCGACTGGCGCAATACCACTACCACTGTCGACAATCGAGATATCGATTCTCTTCTCTCCTGCATAGATGCCGCACTGCGCAACGCTTTCGCTCAAAAACTCATTAACCATGCAGTTTTGCCTTGCAAGGCTTCCTATGAAAAGACAAGTGTTTTGCCCAAAGACATCACAAATACCATCGAAAAGATCACTGCATTTTTGGATCTTTCTGATAAAAAGGCCAGATCGTTTCTCGCAGTTCCGTGCGATCCAGCAAAAGATCTCCTAGCGCAATTGTTTGACACCCGCAAAAGCGTTCAGACGCACTTAAAAGAAATCGAACAAGAAGCACAGGACAAGCACCGTCGCATCGATCGAAGACCTTTAAGCCGCATCGCACCTGCACTTTTTTCGGCATCTCACACCAAAATTGAGTGCATAAAAAACAATAAAGCCGATGCAATTACATGGGCAAAAAAACAATACTCAAGCGAAACGCCCATCCCTTATGAAGATGTCTCTCTATTTAGAGATTTTGCTCCGAAAGAGCAAGAGGAATCTCCTCCTGAAAGGACATTAGATTTGCTAACTTCATAGTTTACCGTTCTGTCAAACTTATTCAAATCTATCTATAGATAGATATTGATGTTGACTTTCTGCTTCGTAGGAGCAGTTTCACCAATTGGTGTATCCACTTGGCCAGAGCTGTTTCCTCCACAGACATTCACC
>DATGFZ010000364.1:0-5180 GCA_035308805.1 Puia sp.
TATTTCTGTTTTGCGCTCACGACCCCTGGCATATTTTTTCAAGAGGTTTTCATAATAAGCCACGGCAAAGTCAACCAGGTTATTCAGGTCATTCTTTACCTGCCTGATATCTTTATCCAATCCTCTTATCTGTTCATTTAATTCATCAATATCCAATTTATAAATCCTGCGTACAGGCTTTTCTGTCAGTTTGATGATGTCTTCTTTGGTGACCTTTCTTTTTAATTGTTTTGTAAAAGGAACGAATGCTTTGTCGATCGCCTCAAGCACTTTTTCCCAGGTTGCATGTTTCTTCTCTAATTCTTTATAAATTTTTTCTTCAAAGAATATCTTTTCCAGGGAAGTGTAATGCCATTTTTCCTGTAATTCGGCTAATTTAATGTCAAGCTCTTTCTTCAGCAATTCTTTTGTGTTGTCAACAGAATTTTTTAGAAGCTCCTGTGCCCCGATAAATTTTGGCTTCTGTCCGGCAATAACGCATGCGTTGGGGGAAATGCTGATCTCACAATCAGTAAAAGCATACAGGGCATCAATGGTAATATCGGGGGAAATACCGGGCGCCAGATCAATCTGTATTTCGACCTCAGCTGCCGTGTTATCTGTCACTTTTTTTATTTTAATTTTCCCCTGGTCGTTCGCTTTGATGATGGATTCGATGAGTTGGGAGGTGGTAACTCCATAAGGGACATCCCTGATGAGCAATGTTTTCTTGTCCTGCTCTTCAACATGGACGCGGGCTCTCACTTTGCCGCCTCTTTTGCTGTCGTTATAATTGGTGATGTCAATCATTCCACCGGTCATAAAATCAGGATAAAGTTCAAATTTTTTGCCACGGAGATGCTTGATGGAGGCTTCACATATCTCGCAAAAATTATGGGGCAGGATTTTTGTTGCAAGTCCCACGGCTATTCCTTCGGCACCTTGTGCCAGCAACAAGGGAAATTTCATGGGCAGTACGACGGGTTCATTTTTTCTTCCATCATAACTCAGTTGCCAATCAGTTGTTTTCGCATTGAAAGCAACTTCTAAGGCAAATTTGGATAATCTTGCTTCAATATAGCGCGAAGCCGCTGCGTCATCACCTGTTCTTGCATCTCCCCAATTTCCCTGCGTTTCGACCAAGAGGTCTTTTTGTCCCATGTTCACCAGGGCATCGCCAATACTTGCGTCGCCATGCGGATGGTACTGCATGGACTGACCAATAATGTTGGCTACTTTATTAAAGCGCCCATCATCCATTTCTTTCATTGCATGCAAAATGCGGCGCTGCACGGGTTTCAAACCATCTTCGATGGCTGGCACGGCGCGCTCGAGAATTACATAAGACGCATAATCAAGAAACCAGTTTTTATATTGTCCCGTAACGCCGGATTCATGATGGGCCAGATTTTCTTCGTTACTCTTTTTTGCCATAGTCAAACTTTATTTTTTCCTATTGTTCCCAGATGTGTAAATGCAAAGCCTGTTTGATATTTCAGTCCATACCCCATCATCCTATCCATTGATGAATGTCCGAATAATATGATTCCAGATAGTTGGATTGCTTCATGGTGCGTAAAATAACCAGCAACATATATGACAAGCGCTATTCCTTTGTGATGAATCAGGTTGTAACAAAATGCGCCGATTTTATCATTGGCTAAATATCCAACCATGCTGATATCCGGAAGCAAAATTAATACAAGAAACCACCACCACGCAAAATGAAGTTCGTTGAATAAGAATATACTGAATAAGAACATGGCCAACTCTTCCAGACGGAGGATGTTTTTCATTTTGTCATTTTATTTTTAAAGCATTTGCCTTTTGTGAATATTGATAGAGGGTTAACCTGTCAACTTTACCATCAGGCGCCCTTATAAATTCTATCTGCATATCTTCAAATTTCAGAAAAAATAAATTTTCTTTTTCAGCGAATAATTCATTTTTATCTTGTCCCGTTGCCTGTACCATCAGCTGACCATCTTCAAGTGTGAGCGTTAAAATAAAATTCGGTGCCAATTGATATTGGCCGGTATATTCTTTCAATATTGTCGTATCTACCTCAATTTCATTTCTCACGCGTGGAAAATCATAAGGCTGCTGATTTAAAATCGAATTGATGTTTTCACCTATTTTAGGAAGCCCTGAAGATTGTTCATTTTCAAAAAGAATAATGCATGTTTCGTCTGCAGGCACGCGGGCAATAAAACTGACAAAGCCGGAAATGTCTCCCTGGTGCATTACTACCTTTTTTCCATAAGAAGAGTCGATGACCCATCCATAACCGTAATTATTTTTGAAAGGAGTAAAGGTTTTTCGCAAAGAAGAATCACTGAGGATTTTATTTGTGTATAAAGCCCGATCCCATTTATAGAGATCGCCCACCGTCGTATACATTGAACCGGCTGCATAGGAAACGGATGAATCAACAATCGGCGCAGGCAGGATATTTTTTGAGGTAAGTTTTAAATAGCCAATGGCTTTATCCCTTGTTTTTAGGTTTTTAAAATCAAAGCCCGTATGGATCATTCCCAAAGGCTTAATAATGTTTTCCTTTATGACTGTAAAATATTGCTTGCCTGTAATTTTCTCAATAATAAAACCGAGTAATATGTAACCGGAATTGCTATAACTATATTTTGTACCGGGGGAAAAATCCAGCGTCTTGTTCTTGAACAATAGAATCAGATCGGTTAATTTAATGGGGTTGGGCGAATTACTTTCCATGAATGCATTATCATTGGTGTAATTGTAAATTCCTGATGTGTGCGTTAATAAATTCTCGATGGTTATGCTGTCACCATTCGGAAAATCGGGAATATATTTTGATAACCTGTCCAGGAGTGAAAGTTTGTGTTTTTCTTCCAATTGCAGGATCATTGCAGCGGTAAATTGTTTTGTAATTGAGCCGATTTGAAAAATGGTGGCTGAATCGTTAAATAATTTCGCAGTTGCATTTTTATAACCATATCCCTGTTCTAACAATACTCTCCCTTTTTGGGCAACCAACACTACACCATTGAATGATCTTTGTTTTGAATATTGCTTCAGGAGCTCATTTATTTCCTGCGCCGGAGTTTGAGCATAATTTTTTATTAAGATTAAAGCAGCGAATAAAATCAACAATACTTTTTTCATGAATTACACTTATGCGGACTGCGCGCCAACGTCGGGATGCCCTGCTTTCATTTTGATTTCGAAATCTTTCATTTTTTTTAATTCACCTTGCACATCATATTCACCGGAAGCCAATATTAATTTCAATCTCCAGAGCAAATACGCATCCCCGGTTATCGTTGTTGCCTTATGCAAAAAATTAAGAATTATTTTGTGTGCAGTTTGCCAATTTGCCGTGATAAATTTCTTAAGCGAAGCGTCATAAAAATCATCATCGTGTTGAACCAGTTTTTTCCCACCTTCTAAAATGCGAACATGTTTTTGTTCATTGCCCAAACGCATCCATTCGTCGGGATCAACTTCAAATTCGCTGGGTGTGATTGGTCTTGCAAGCTTTCTCGCTTTCAGGAATTCCTTGGGGGGTATATCAAAAAGATTAACTGGGTAAAAAATATTCCCTTTTTCATTGATAAAAGGAAGGTTGTTGAGGTACAAAATAAAAATTCTCCCCTGGAAATCCCTCAGCTGGCTCATCAGCCAGTAATATCCACTCACATCATGTTTATTTTGTGCCGGCCAGATCCAGATGATTTCTTCCGGATCATTTTGTAATTTTTCTTTCAGGGAAGAAACGGTTCTATTATCGCCTGATAACCAACCATCTTCAATGGCACCTTCATAATCACCACCCTTCAACACTTCACGCCACCACTGGCTGCGTAACCCCCAGCCATCTTCTGAAAAAATATCTTTGATGGGTCCGACCGCAAAGTCGTCCTCAATCAGAATCACCGCACCTTGTAAGGATTCGTCTAATTTGATTGCTTCGTTTAACACACCTACATCGCTTCGCTGGAATACTATATGAATCATCTGGGATTAAAAATTAATAATTTATAATTTAACATTGGATCTCAGATTGGTTGAGTTCGGTATTGTCGTCAGCATCTTGCTAAGTATTTTTTGACGCCTCTTGCATGAGACGGGGTTTTTAATTTTTTTCCAACAGTTTGCATTCATTCGACGAATTCCCCCGAAAATCCTGCTTGTTCTTGCTTTTCTATGAGCACTGTTTAGGGGATGGATAAAATCTTTTTTGAGCAAGCACCGATTGCTTCCAAAGTACCTGTTCCAGTTGATGCCCCGATTTCAAAATGTCATTCTTGATGCGAGCAAGCATGGCAGTCCAGGATTGAAGGTATTTTTTCATATCGGAATATTTATTTACGGGGTACTGATCCTTACTGGTTCGTCTTTTCCTCTTCTGCCAAATCAATTTCGACTTTCAAATTATCAATAATAAATTCCTGTCTTTCCTGCGTATTTTTTCCCATGTAATATTCGAGTATCTGTTGAATGTGCGTTTCCGGCATTACCATCACTGGTTCCTTGCGCATGTCGCTGCCAATAAAACGAGCAAATTCATCAGGTGAAATTTCTCCCAACCCTTTGAATCGTGTGATTTCCGGTTTAGCACCCAATTTTTTAATTGCTGCCTGCTTTTCTGTTTCATCATAGCAATAGACGGTTTCCTGTTTATTGCGAACACGGAATAAAGGCGTTTCCAAAATAAAAACATGGCTGTTTTTGACGAGGTCCGGAAAAAATTGTAAAAAGAAAGTCATCAGCAACAGACGAATGTGCATGCCATCAACATCTGCATCGGTTGCAATCACAATATTATTATAACGCAACCCTTCTAATCCATCTTCAATATTCAATGCATGTTGTAATAAATTGAATTCTTCATTCTCATAGACAACTTTTTTTGTAAGACTAAAACAATTCAATGGTTTCCCACGCAAACTAAACACAGCCTGCGTTTCAACGTTTCTTGCTTTTGTTATCGATCCACTTGCGGAATCTCCTTCAGTAATAAAAATGGTGCTTTCTTTTTGTTTTTCGAGAATAGCCTCTCTTTCTTTCCCCGTTGCTTCATCATTATAATGAAAACGGCAATCTCGCAATTTTTTATTGTGAAGATTTGCTTTTTTTGCGCGTTCGTTCGCCAGTTTTTTAATTCCTGCTAAATCTTTTCTTTCTTTTTCATTTTGCTCGATGCGTTTTTTTAATGCCTCAGC
>DATGFZ010000365.1:0-5401 GCA_035308805.1 Puia sp.
CGCCTTGTTGTTCACATTTACTGAATCGCCGGGCATATTGTTAATTATTTACCAAATATGAATTACTTCATTCGATTTGCCATTCGACAGAAACAATGTTCAATGCTCAATTATTCATTGCTATATGTTCCCCTTCTTCAATTCATTCAGCGCATGATCCGCTGCTCGTGCAGTTAACGCCATATATGTAAGTGATGGATTTTGACATGCCGCTGACGTCATGCAAGCCCCATCTGTCACAAAAACATTTTGTGCATCCCAAACCTGATTATATTTATTAAGCACCGAGGTTTTCGGATCTTTTCCCATTCTTGCCGTTCCCATTTCATGAATACCGCGACCGAGAAATGGGTTGGCATCACGTGAATGGACATTTTTTGCACCTACTGCTTCCAGCATTTCCTTTGCATCTTGCAACATATCTTTTCTCATCTTTAATTCATTCTCTTTTAGTTCCGCATCAATAGCAAGGACAGGCAATCCCCATTTATCCTTTTTATTTTTATCAAGCGTTACTTTATTATCGTGATAGGGAAGTGTTTCACCGAATCCACCGAGATTCATCGTCCACCCGCCCGGTTCAGTTAATGCTTCTTTTAACTCGACTCCAAGTGCAATTTCTTCCGCAGAACGATTATATCCTCCCCGCGAGCTTCCCCCCTGATAACCGAAACCACGGATATAATCACGTTTATCGCCAAAGAAATTTCTGTAGCGGGGAATATAAACCCCATTAGCCCTGCGACCATAATAATATTTATCTTCATAGCCATCGACAGTTCCCGAAGCACCAACATTCAAATGATGATCCATTAAGTTATGACCAAGTTCCCCGCTGCTGCTTCCCAGTCCGTCCGGCCAAACTTCTGTTGCGGAATTCAATAGCACCCATGCACTGTTTAATGTGGAAGCATTTAAAAAAATTATTTTTGCTTTGTACTCGTATGTTTTCATGGTTTCTCCATCAAGCACTTCGACACCCGTTGCTTTTTTCTTGTCCTTATCATATAGGATTCTTGTAACAATGCTCCATGGACGCAAGGTCAAATTTCCTGTTTTTCTTGCCGCAGGTAACGTGGAGGACTGTGTGCTGAAATAGCCGCCAAATGGGCATCCCAACGCACATTTGTTTCTGAATTGACAGACAGTTCTTCCTTCAAGGGGCGCAGTCATATTTGCCGTGCGGCCAATGATCATGTCCCTGGTTTTAAATTTTTCTTTCAATCTTACCGCAACATCTTTTTCAACGCATGTCATATCCATTGGCGGTTGAAACTGGCCATCCGGCAATTGTGCTAATCCATCTTTATTACCGCTGATACCTGCAAATTTTTCTACATGATCGTACCATGCCGCCAAATCTTTATATCGAATAGGCCAATCAACGGCGATTCCGTCCTTTGCATTTTCTTCAAAATTCATATCACTCCATCGATAACTCTGACGTCCCCACATTAAGGATCGTCCTCCGGTATGATAACCACGAAACCAATCAAATCTTTTAACTTCCGTGTAAGGACATTCAGCATCTTTAACCCAATAATCCAGGTTTGTTTCGCTCAGCGGGTAATCCCTTTTTAATACTGGGTATTCTTTAATCATTTCCTGCGTGCGTCTTCCGCGATGCGGGTAATCCCATGCTTCTTTGGTTGCGTTCTTATAATCTTTAATATGCTCAATATGTTCACCGCGTTCGAGCATAATAACTTTCAAACCTTTTTCGGTAAGTTCCTTTGCTGCCCAGCCACCGCTGATTCCGGAGCCGATTACGATTGCATCAAAAACATTATCAGACATGATTTTTAATTTTACAATGTTAAATGTTTGATAGGCGATCTGGTATTTCCGGTTATGCCCTAATCTTAATTTTTTTCTCCTTTATATCCTATAAGTAAGCCTTTCCATCAAACTTTCTTGGGTTACACTTTTGTACAGCATTCATTCTATTCGCAGCCTGTCAATGCTAAATCCAGCATTGTATAGTTATTCAGCTGAAGGACAACAAAGCTACTCCAACAATTGATCGCTGCCGTTCATAAATTCATTTTTTTCAATTCACTCACTGCATGATCTGCTGCGCGTGCTGTAAATGCCATATAAGTAAGGGAGGGATTTTGGCAGGCCGCTGAAGCCATGAAAGCTCCATCAGTAACAAATACATTTGGAGCATCCCAAACCTGATTATATTTATTAAGCACTGAGGTTTTTGGATCTTTTCCCATTCTTGCCGTTCCCATTTCGTGAATTCCACGACCCAGATATGGTTCGCTGTCTCCACCCTGAACATTTTTTAAACCCGCAGCTTCCAGCATCTCTTTGGCATCATTCAACATGTCTTTACGCATCTTCAACTCATTTTCCTTCAGTTCAGCATCAATGGCAAGGATATTCAGCCCCCATTTATCTTTTTTCGATTTATCCAGTGTGACTTTATTATCGTGGTAAGGGAGTGTTTCGCCAAAACCGCCCATTCCAAAACTCCATCCTCCCGGCTCAGTCAAAGCTTCTTTATATTCTTTGCCAATGCTGTATTCGGCAACATCACGGCTCCAGCCGTCGCGACCGGCACCACCCTGGTATCCAAAGCCACGCACATAATCTCTCTTATCCCCAAAAAAATTGCGGAAGCGCGGTATGTATACGCCATTGGCTCGACGACCATAATAATATTTGTCATCATAGCCATCAGCTGTTCCACTTGCCCAAACGCCCAAATGATGATCCATTAAATTATGACCAAGTTCGCCGCTGCTGCTTCCAAGTCCGTCTGGCCAAACATCGGTCCCGGAATTCAATAAAATCCATGCGCTGTTTAATGTTGAAGCATTCAAAAAAACAATTTTCGCTTTGTACTCGATGGTCTGGTTGGTTTGCGCATCTAAAACCTCGACACCCGTAGCGCGTTTTTTATCTTTGTCGTATAAAATCTTTGTAACGATACTCCATGGACGAACAGTTAAATTTCCTGTTTTCAACGCAGCAGGCAAAGTTGCAGATTGGGTGCTGAAATATCCGCCAAACGGACAGCCATACCAGCATTTATCCCTATACACACATTGTCTTCCATTTAAAGGAACTGTTGCATGGGCACATCTTCCAATAATTATTTTACGGGCTCCTTTGTAATGCTCTTTGACACGAGCGGCAACATCTTTTTCTACGCAAGTCATATCCATGGGAGGAAGAAATTCACTGTCGGGTAATTCGGCCAATCCTTCTTTTGAACCACTGACGCCCGCGAATTTTTCTACATGGCTATACCACGGTGCAATCTCATGATACCGAACCGGCCAATCAACCCCAATTCCCTGTTTCCCGTTCTCTTCAAAATAAAGATCACTCCAGCGATAACTCTGACGACCCCACAATAATGAACGTCCACCTACGTGATAACCACGAAACCAATCGAATCTTTTTATTTCTGTATAAGGAGAATCTTTGTCGCTTGCCCACCAGGAAAGGTTTCTTTCATTAAGCGGATAATCTCGCTTAAGATTGGGATAATTTTTTATCATTTCCTGCGTGCGTTCACCACGATGGGGGTAATCCCAGGCTTCCTTATTTGCTTCAGTATAATCTTTTACATGCACGATATCCATTCCGCGCTCAAGCATAATCGTCTTCAAACCTTTTTCAGTTAATTCTTTTGCGGCCCAGCCACCGCTGATCCCAGAACCAATTACGATCGCGTCATAAACATTATCAGACATAATTATTAATTTATAAATTACCCAATTTGAAAATTACCCAGTGACGGAAATGATCCTTCAGTATTTGAAACATGCCCACCTTTATACGTCACAAATCTCAACTGCTTTTTTCAGCGATGCCACTTTGTCGGATGCGATCGGAATAAACTCCTGCGCTACATACCCCTTGTATCCAGTTTCTACAATTGCCTTCATGATGGCCGGATAAAATAATTCCTGTGATTGATCAATTTCATGCCGCCCCGGAACGCCGCCGGTGTGATAATGTCCGAAAAATTTCACATTTTCTTTTATTGTTCTTATCACATCCCCTTCGTCGATCTGCATGTGATATATGTCGTACAGCAATTTAAAATTCGGTGAACCCAGTCGTTTGCACAATTCAACCCCCCACGAAGTTCTGTCGCACATATAGTCCTTGTGATCGATTTTGCTGTTGAGTAGTTCCATATGAACGGTTATCCCTTTTTTTTCTGCATCCGGTAAAATCCTTTGCAGACCTTCAACACAATTTTTTAATCCTGTTTCATCATCCATACCGCGCCGGCTTCCGCTAAAACAGATCACATCCTTGTAACCTGCTTTCACCATTAATGGAAGTACGTCTAGATAGTCCCTGATCAACTGATCGTGATATTTTTTTTCATTGAAGCCATCGGTTAAACTAACTTTTCCTCCATGATAACACATCGAAGAATATATGCCATATTTCTGAATTGTTGGCCAATCGGCCGGGCCTAGCAGATCGATCGCATTAAAGCCAATTTGTTTCACCAGGTTGCACAATTCATCAAGAGAAAGAAAACTATATGTCCACTGACAAACCGAATGATTGATATTACCTTTCAAAGCCGATTTTTTTAGAATTCTTGTTTCGCCGAAAGAAAAAGAAGGCAGCATCGCTGCCGTGCCTAACGCTGCCGTTCCTGCAACTAAAGTTCTTATCGCACTGCGTCGGGAATGTTTATTAGGCATGTATTTGAACCATTAAAAAAGTAATTTACAAAAATGAATTTTATTTTATCACTATTATTTTATGATCTGCCGTCATTAAATTGTGAATGGAAATTATAATTCTGCCACCGGGTCAAGCACTTCTTTGGATCTTACATAATGTTTTTTGCGAACAGCATAGATCAAAGTAAAGATCACCAACAATATAGCTGGCATTATGGCAACTTTTAAGAATGTTTCTGATCCAGCTGTCGCATTGGCTTGCGAATCCGAAAATCCTTTGGCAATCGCGCCTGCTTTAAAATTATCATACCACCTACCCATAAAAGGAATAATAATAGCAGTTGAAAACATGCCGGCGCCTCCCATCAACGATAAACCTAAAGCGCCCGTATTTGGCAAATATTCTGAAACGAAACCAAGCATAGTGGGCCAGAAAAAACAAACACCTGCGGCGAAAACAAAAGCAGCGCCAAAAGCCAGAAAACCGCTCGAATAACTTAATAATATCAATCCGATACCAGCCAGAAATGCCGAAGTGATAAGCATTCCATTTGGATTCAGTCGGTGAACGACCGGACCTGCGAACGATCTTCCCAAAGCCATCAACCCATTAATGAATACAAGTATAAGAATTCCTGAAACATTGGCACCTTGCAATAAACCAACAATCCATGTGTTTGTGCCCAATTCTGTTGCACCAGTCATGAACATACAAATTAAAATAACCAGAAATA
>DATGFZ010000366.1:0-1747 GCA_035308805.1 Puia sp.
TGGTGTTAGACATCCGGAGCGCCGAATATAGTTCAGGAAGATTGGGTCGAAAGGTCGTTTTGAGCCACGAAAGCATCTGCCCAATAGTAAGATCGGTAGGAAAGTTTTCCATGCGCCGCAATTAGCGATAACTACACCAAAATATTAGAATAAACAGAAAAACTGTCCCGAAGATATCCAAGAGGGAGGAAAGGCCCGCATTACAAAACTTTTTTAAATCGACAAACGCGGCCCAGATTGTAGGTTTGCGCATAAATATCAGTTTTCAAGCATTTGCAGCCGCCGGTTCCTGACTCTGGACATGGGGATCCTCATTTAAAAAGCAAACGGTAGTTTGTATACCCGGATGATAGCTCGGTTTATATACTATATATCTATAGGCAACCAGGTCGTTAATGCATTTGTGATAAGTACTTATACCTTTTACTTTAGATAACCTCATTATCATTTTTCTGCTAATCCTAAAAGGACTTGTTTTTTGCCTGTTCTTGAGTTCAAGCAACGCCAGGAAAATGTTCATGTGAATTTTATCAATTCTATAATCCTTCTCCGCTCGCGAATAAAAAGAGGTAAGTTGATCGGTGATATCCACGGGCATATTTTTTACTCCGAAGTACTTAATTAATCCCTTCTGTTATTTTCAAGCATTTTTAGAATTTCGTCATACTTATAATAATTGGTCCCCCCAATTTTGGAGGCCTTAAGGGTTCCATTTATCCTCAAGCTCTGCAATTTTCCTGCAGACACCTTTAATAGTTTTTGAACTTCAGAAGATTTCATCCATTGTTTTGTCTCTGGCATTTTTTCTTTCAATAATGCAACTATCTCTTGTAAAATTGATTTTCTGAATTCTTCTAGATCGTTTTTTGTCAGTAGATCGATAATCATTGATATTTTTTTTCCATTTTGCAAAATATGTTATCTAGCGGGCCGTCAATCAACAATGTCTTTTCCCAGTCAGTAGTCAACAAAATGGTGTTGGTTCCTTGAAACTTGGTATAAAATATCTGATACTGTTCCATGATAAATTATCCTTGGTGACTTTTCCGCCTACCCCAATTTTCCAACCTTTTCCACTACCAGTTGCCATTCTTCATTATAATTGCTGTTGGCGGGGTCCACTTGTTTCCTGTATCGGTCGACCAGTTGCTTCAGTCCTTCACGCGTACAAGGGTCATATTTTCCCTCCCCAATAAAATCCAGCGATTTAAAACATTCTTCAATGACGACCTGCAGGTCCCAACCCTCATCTTCGGTAAATTCCATTTGCGGCTCCAGGTTTACCAGTGTTACCAGCAAAACCTCTGCTGCAAGCAGGACCGAACCTGTCTTAATCAGCTCGTCTGAGCGGTCGATGAACTCATAGGCCAACTGGCAAAGCCTTTCTTCATCAAGCGCCGAGTATCCACCGGTATCTTCAGTGAGTTGTTCACAAACGGCTTTTAAAATCATATCCACTATAGCAGCATTAAGTGGCAACATAGCCGCTACCCCCAGATACAGGTTGTATTCATCTTTTGCAATCAGACAAAGCAACTTTTCTCTCAATTCCTCTTCCCCAAGACTATCTATCCTGTCTTGCAAGTCCTTTCTAACGCCAGATCTTCTAATGTCGTCCTGGTATTGCGATCTGTTTAGAATATAACGCGATTTTTCACTTCCCATATAAATTAGTTACTGTGTTTAAATTTGAACAAAGACTCCCCAAATACTATGTAACAATTCCGCTCATAGTAAAAGCGTTTTT
>DATGFZ010000367.1:0-8191 GCA_035308805.1 Puia sp.
CCCCAAAAAAATGCCGTCAGCACGTGCGAGACAAGTTGCGGTATAAATGCTGACCATATTTCCCAGGTGGCAATGTTGTCCGGGTGGTACCAGAATAATGCCAATGAGCCAATAAAGGCAAATCCTACCGGGATGAAAATCCAATAAGGAAGTTTTTTCCAATGGACAACCTGCACCATATGTAATGTTTTGGGATCAAGAAGTTTCCATGACCTGAAAATATCTATTTCGTGTGCCCAAATTGTCCCGACATTATAAAAGGCAAGGACCAGGTTTAGCAATAGAAAATTATTTGTCGTCATGTTGATTTTGTCAATGTTGAATTTTTTAATTAACCCGGCTGTTTATGTTCTATCCCTTTTCGGAATTTGCGGTTCATCAGGCAAAAAGGCTTTTATAACAAAGGAGTGAACTGCGACAGCTCGTAAATGCCCAATGATTTTTCAATGGATGCGACTTTAGATACCATTGTTTCAAAACCATCCTTCCCGAATAATTTATGCTCGTTGTTTTCAAATTCTTCTCCAAGGCTGTCATATTCATGTTTTGAAACTATTTTCCGGAATGCCGGAAATAAAACCGTGTCTTCTCTTGCTTCATGCGGGCGGTACATGGAATTGAATTCAGTTAACATGTTGATGAGCTTTTCATTTTCCGAATCTGCCGGCGAAGGCAACCTGCTAATTTGCAGAATCTGCTGCGTGATTGCCCTTCCGGCCTGGTGTTGCTGTAAAAGCACAGCGACCAGGTCGGTTAACTGGTTAGCCTTTTGAAACCGGGGAAAAATATAACCTTCTTCCTGCTTTTCGTGATAATCCTCCACAAATGTTTTGATTATACCTGCCGCATCATAAAGGGCTTCTTTTGGAAAATCTTCTTTACGTGAAAGATGCCCCCGACAGTGTTCATAAATAAGGAGGACCCTGTTCAATAGCCCATGCTCCTGCATCAGGTCTTCCGGCGGGGATACCTCCTTATCCTCATCTTCCTGTTTGTCTGCGCATCCGGCTGCCAGGCAAAGACCCGCAGCGCCCGAAAAGGTCAGGATCACACTTTTTTTGATAAAATTTCTTCTTGGCGTGTAGGCAGTTTCCCTGCCGGGATTTATTCGTTCCTGCATGTGAATCATTTAAAGAGGTATACGTTCTTATCTCAAATTCTGTTCCGGGAGTGCATCTGCCAATTGAAGAAAATTCATTCCGGAAAGGCAACGGCATTCCCACGGGTATTTTTTTTCTTTTCCAATCCCGGCCGAGCATGCGGCAGGTCTTATAAAATGTTAAAAAGATTAAGTGTTTAACTGACATTTATTTCAATTGGCGTAATTTTGCGCCATGAAATTCACTGAACCAAAACCCGGTGGTTTTAATCGCCTGGCTCTCACCAACCTTGACGAATATCTTTCCAGGTACAGCAACGAATTTGACGACTACCTGCCCCCTTTTCATATTTTGGCAAACCTGGAGCGGGAGGTCAAATACAAAGAAATCCCTGAACAGACATTGTCCTTTCCCTATGCCACGGAGGGTGTTATATTTTTTGAGCTCGTCGGAATCCGCCCCGACCAGCCACGGGTGATCCTGTACCGATTTGACAGACTCATCTGAAAACAGAAACGGACGTTTTTTGCCGAATGGCCAATAAATTGACTTTCGCCTGCTTAAAGCCGGATAAAAGATATATCTTCCGAAAAAAACGCTGTGACTAGCATTTTAATCATTGATGATGACCGGTACATGTGCGCATTGTTGCAAAATCTTTTATTGGAAAAAGGATATTCTGTTGCGGTCGCTTTTAATGGAATGGAAGGGATTGTCAAAGCCACCGCCTCAACATTCGATATTGTCCTTTGTGATTTTATTCTGCCGGATATGCAGGGAGATGTTGTTTTAACCCGGATTAAGAAACTCGATCGCCGCACCATCGTCATCGTCATCACCGGCTATCCCAATAAGCAAACAGCGTCCGATTTAATAAAAAAAGGAGCATACGATTATATGCTCAAACCCATTGTCCCGGAGAATCTCGTGGTGGTGATGGAAAAAGCGCTGTCAGAAACACTGAACCAGGACACGGGTTCCCCAAAACGCTGATCGTATTTTCAATGTTTTTGATCGTGCAATCGTGTTTAGCATTCCTCTTTCTTTTCAGCTTTTTTATGGGTGATGCATTCCTATTTGGTTTCCAAGGACAGGCAGGCGGCGATCACCGGATTCTCCGGTAGAAATTAATGCACAAACTCTGCCGATGACCAAAAACCATTGCGTACATTTGAAAGCCAGAAACGATGTTCATTTAAAAAATCAATTATGTCAGAAATTGAAAAGCCCCGGGCTTCATCAAGACGTGAATTTTTCCTGCAAGGATCCCTGGCCTCTATGGGTTTGCTGATGGCCGGTTCAGCAGCACAGGCAAAATCTTTGCTGAAGTATTTTGAAAAAGATCCCG
Source organism: Puia sp. (assembly GCA_035308805.1). GTDB lineage: Bacteria > Bacteroidota > Bacteroidia > Chitinophagales > Chitinophagaceae > Puia. The sequence goes on from DATGFZ010000367.1 coordinate 2,449, forward strand.
ATTCAAAGTTTTTCGGAGTGCAGATTGGTGTGATTACCTATTCCTTCCGCAGTATGCCCGGAAGCATAGCACAGGTGCTGCAATATTGTGTTGACAGCAATATCAACGCCATTGAACTGATCGGTGATGCGGCTGAAGATTATGCGGGAAAACCGGTTAACCCCGTAAAAATGGGACCGCGCACACCCGGACAGCCTCTGCAATTGACCGATGAACAGAAAACACAGCTTGCCGCTTACCAAAAACAACTTGCCCAGTGGCGTTCCGCGGTTTCCATGGATAAATTTATTGAAATCCGGAAGATGTATAATAAAGCCGGAGTAAGCATATACGCTTTCAAACCCAATGCCCTCGGAACAAATAACACCGATGCTGAAATCGAATATGCGCTCCGCGCTGCTAAAGCACTCGGCGCTGATTGCGTAACGGTTGAACTGCCGGGAGATCCCGCTCAATCAAAAAGGCTCGGAGATTTTGGCGAAAAACACAAGACATATATTGGCTATCATGCCCATTTGCAGGCCTCCGATACTGCTTGGGATGTGGCCCTGAGCCAGTCGCCCTTCAATTCAATGAATCTTGATTGCGGACATTATATTGCCGCTTCGGAAAAGAACACCAGGGAAACCCTGCTTGCGCTCATCCAGGCAAAGCATGACCGGATAACCAGTCTTCACCTCAAAGACCGTAAGTCCAAGGCCAATGGCGGTGTCAATATGCCATGGGGACAGGGGGATACACCCATCAGGGAAATCCTTTTATTGATGAAAGAAAAAAAATACAAGTTTCCGGCAACGATAGAACTGGAATATGATATTCCCTCTGGTTCCGATGCCGTAAAGGAAACAAGGAATTGCCTGGAATATGCAAAAAAGGCGTTGGGTGCATAAAACGATTGCAACAGGATAATTGCCGGTTTGTTCCGGTATCCGCAATCAGGATGTTCATGTAAATCGGGATTGATAACGGCAAAGGATAACCGAAAAAATAATTTGATTTCCAGCCAGGAAAATGACTGATGGTAAAATCAATGGGTTGACAGCTAGTCATTGGCCTCAGCTATTTTCCCGGAGCGGATTGCTAGTCATAGATAAACCTTTTAAAACCGAAAACCATGTATTGTTCAAATTGCGGGGCGCAAATTGATGATCAGGCAGTGATTTGCGTAAAATGCGGTGTTCCCACAGACAAATTCAAACGATTCAACGCGCCGGGTAGCCCGCCTGCAGAGGGGTTTGACTGGCTCTCCACACTTTTATTGTGTTTTTTTCTCGGTGCATTCGGCGCTCATAACTTTTATACCCGGAAAACCGGTGTCGCCATTATCCAGCTGTTCACCCTGGGCGGTTTGGGGATATGGGCTTTGATTGATTTTATCATGATCATCACTGAATCTTACCGCGATGGTTATGGCAGACCCCTGGTCAGGAAATAATATTTTGCCGTGAAATAATTTGTTCCCCCCTTTCTTGATTTTTTACGGCTGATAGGTAAATCTTGCTTTTCGTGTGCCAATCAGTAAATCATAGTCTCCCTGCTCGGTTACTGATCTAAGATTCGCATTGATAATGGCAAGGTCATTTTTATCGATACGGAAGGTTACAGTCTGCTGCTCCCCTGGTTGTAGCAATATTTTTTTAAAAGCACGAAGCCTTTTTATGTTTGGTGTAACGCTTCCGTATAGTTGATGAGAATACAATTCAACCGTATGTTTTCCCTCTTTGGCTCCCGTATTTTTGACTGTTATGCTTACGGTTAATTTTTCGTTTCCCTTTAACTGATCAGCACTCAGTTTTATTACACTGTACTCAAAAGTGGTATAACTCAACCCCCATCCAAAAGGAAACAGCGGATCGTAGCCATTCATGAGCATGTTTGCATTGAATATTTCCCGGATATCCTCCGTCGGCTTCCTGTCATAGAGAACCATTTCGCCCATACTGCGCGGGTAACTGAAGGGCAATATTCCATCCGGATTATAATCGCCAAATAAAACATCTGCGATTGCCTCAGCGGATTTTTTGCCACTCCAGTAAGCCATCAATATGCCTTTCATTTGTGGTTCGATGGAGGTAATAAAACGTGGTCGTCCCTCACTCAGTACCAGGACTACCGGCTTGCCTGTTGACGCTGCCGCCTTGGCCAGGTTCAATTGTGCTTCGGGCAATACCAGGTCACGTATGTTGCCGGGACTTTCCGCATAGGCATTTTCGCCAAGGCAGAGGACAATTGCATCAACGTTCTTGGCGGCAGCAATTAATTTATCTGCATCGACATTCACGGGGTTATCAAAATTCTTAGCCGAGGTGGTGGTGACATTTGCTTCACCTGCTTTATCGGTTATGGTCTGCAGAATTGTTTTGCTGTCGGAAGGATACCATTGCTCTTCTTTGCCCTGCCAGGTGTAGCTCCAACATCCATTCAATGCACTGATGCTTTGCGCCGATGGTCCGGCAACCAGGATTTTTGCTGTTTTCGAAAGAGGCAAAACACTGTTTTCATTTTTCAATAATGTCATCGCTTCATGCGCCGCATCCAGTGCCAGGGATTGATATTCCGGTTTTCCAAAATTCGCAGCGGCTGCTTTTTCAGGATATGGATTATCAAACAGCCCTAATCTTAATTTTAATAATAAAATCCTTTTTACTGCATCATCGATGCGGCTAACCGGAACCTCACCTTTTTGCACTGCTTCTTTCAGCAAATCAAAAAAAGAAAAATCACCGGGCACCATGCTCATATCGATGCCTGCGTTGATGGCCATCACCACGGCTGCGCGCGGCGTGGCAGCAACATCATGGCGGGTATGCAAACGAATGATGTCTTCCCAGTCCGTTACGATCACGCCTTCAAAACCAAGTTCCTTGCGCAATACATCAGTCAATAAGTATTTACTGGCGTGCACGGGTGTCCCGTTAATTTCCCCGGAATTTATCATGATGGTTGATGCACCGGCTTTAACGGCCTGGCGAAATTGAGGAAGGTAATATTCCCGCATTTCAATTTCAGGCATATAGATAGGTGTTCTGTCTTTCCCCGTGCGTGAAGCGGAATAACCCAGGTAATGTTTCATGCAGCTGGCGACTGCTGTCGGATTTCTTAACCCGTCTTCTTCAAATGCTTTGATGGCTGTTGCGCCCATCGTTTTTCCGATATAAACGTCTTCACCATATGTTTCGGGAAACCTTGACCAAAGTGCCTGTCTGCCACAGTCCAGTACGGGCGCAAAGTTCCAGCGAACTCCCGATGCACGCAATTCTTTTGCAGTTACTTTTGCAGCGGCATGCACCAGTTCTGTATTGCGAGTTGCAGCCATGGCGATGCTTTGCGGAAAAAGGGTGGACTCCAGCGTGTATGTTTGTCCGTGAATGCCATCAAGTCCGTAGATAACGGGGATGTGTAACCGGGTTTTCGCCGCTTCGTCCTGTATCCGCGAAATAACGGTGTGCCATTGAGCCGCCGTCAGCGCATGATTGGTCACATTTAACACGGAACCGACCTTATAATCCTGTATTGCCTTTTTCAGGGAAGCATCATTGAGCACTCCATCCTGCTCCGTACCCACAACGCCGAGGGTAACCTGCGTCATTTGCCCGATTTTTTCGTCGAGTGTCATTTGTTTGATGAGGGACTCTGCTCTTTGCCTGTCATTCAGTTTATTTTGAGAGAAACAAACCTGCGCAATCCAAACTGAAACAAAAATGGCTGCAATTTTTTTCATGATGTGAAGGGGTTAATGTTACAAGTTAAGGAACTTAAATAGTTCAAATAAAAAAATTCGATTCGGTTTCCATTACGGAATATGGAACAAAGATCGTTTCGCTGTCAACAGCCGAAAAAATGGCTATTTCGTCAAACAGGAAAGCACACAACGGCAATTCGAATTCAAACCAATGACAGCAAACGGGAAACTGAAAACAGACCCGGTCACCGTCTCAGTTATTTTATGATCTCATTGCCTTAATGCACGCCAGGCAGGGTCATGGAAACCTTTTTGTGGTCTTTGTTCAGAAGCGTTTAATTTTATTTTTGCGGATGTAACCATTTTCTCTTTTTTCAGTAATCCATATACAAGGCTCAAATCAAGTGGAAGAACTAACGGATGAATCCATAATGCTTAGTGTAAAGGAAGGGAATTTACCTTCCATGACAGAACTCTTTGAGCGCTATCATGTGAAGTTGTACAATTTCTTTTTGAAACTGACTTTTGACAGGATCGCCAGCGAAGACCTGACTCAAAATGTATTCTATCGTCTCATTAAGTATAAACATTCCTACGACATTGGAGAAGGCAGTTTCAAATCGTGGATGTATAAAATCGCGCGAAATGTTCATTTTGATTTTTGTAAGGAACAAAAGAAGCATGCAGAACAGTTTAAAGAGCTTGAAGAAGTACATGAAAATGCAGAATCACCCGAACATTTTAGCAACGAAGAAGATTTTGAGAAATTAAATCTTGCGTTGCTTCAGCTGCAGCCCGATCAGCGTGAGTTGATTGTGCTGAGCCGCTTTGAGGGCTTAAAATATGGAGAGATATCAAGAATCAACGGTAAGTCTGTCGTGGCGATAAAAGTGCAGGTCCACCGGGCAATAAAACAACTGAGAAATTTTTATTTCAATCAACATTAAGAAAACAACCATGAATTGCGAAGACGTGCAAACTTTACTTCCGGATTATTATGACGACATGCTGAGTCCCATCAGCCGGTATGCAGTGCAAAACCATTTGAAGACCTGTGAACATTGCAATAAAGAGCTGCATGAAATCAGTGTATTGTTTGACTCAATTGCTGGAAGAGACCTGGAAGTTCCGCCAGCATCATTAAAAGAAAATTTTAGCAGAATGCTGATGGGGGAAATGCAGCAGGAAGAAAATAAAAAAAGACAAAAGACGGGAACAACGATCATTGGGATGCAGTCTTTTTCGATGCTCTGGAAGATTGCAGCCGCCGTGGTGATTTTTTTAGGTGGTACTTTTTTAGGCACACGCCTGAAAACAGGAAGTGATACTCCTTCTTATTCACAGATCAATGAATTAAAAAATGAAGTGAAGGGTGTAAAGGAAATGATGATGTTTAAGCTGCTGCAGGGGGAATCAGCCAGTGACCGGATACAGGCAGTGGATTATGTCAATGAAATGCCCAGTCCGGATAGAAAAGTGATCGCGGCGCTGATCAATACACTCAATCACGATAAGAATGTAAACGTGCGGTTGGCATCATTATATTCCCTGGCTAAGTTTTCTGACAATCCGATGGTGTCGGATTCCCTGGTAAGCTCACTGAGCAGGCAGACCGAACCGGTCATTCAGATCGTACTGATCAATATGCTTGCGGCAAAAAAAGAAACCAAGGCGATCCAGCCCATCCGCGAAATTTTATTGAATGATAAGACTATCAAAGAAGTAAAAGATATCGCAGCACAAAAACTCAAAACATTATAAAAAATATTGAATTCAGTGAAAAACAAACAGGCGGATGCCGGCTCTGCCTGACTATTCTTAAATCAAATAAAAACAAGACATGAAAACAAGAAATGGTATGCTCACTTTTTTGACGCTGATGATTTCAGCAAACTTTCTGCTGGCGCAGGAACACCGGATCGCTGTTCAAAACCCCAAAGAAACCACGCTGATCTTAGGTGATTTTTATGACGAGTTGCCAATCGAAGGATATGCGGGTAATGAGATCATCATCACGGCCAATTCCAGGCGTTTTGAAACTCCTGAACGTGCCAAAGGATT
>DATGFZ010000368.1:0-2255 GCA_035308805.1 Puia sp.
AATTGCTTTTTCTTTTAAAATATCTTCTTTAGATTTTCCCGCTTGAATTTCCTTTTCAACAAAATCGAGCATTTGGGCAAGGTAATTTTGCATCGCTCTTAAATCATCTTTATTGCCCGTGACTTTTTCCGGGTCAAATGCATGACCAAATATAAAAATGGTGTCATTATCAAAAGTCTTGAGTGTTTTATCTAAAACAGTTATCCAGTTTTTCACCGAGGCACCTGCGCTCCGGTCGATAAAAGCCCAGCGGCGATTAAACACGAGATCGCCCATGTGCGCAATATTTGCGTGTTGAAAATGAATAATGCTGTCGCCATTTGTATGAGCAGGGCCAAAATAATACGTTTGTATGGTTTCCTTGTCAATCGGGTATTTCCATGAATCATTATAGATGATGTTCGGATACAATTGTTTGTTCTCTGTTTTTTGCGCAATAGCCACTTTTTGCTGATTGGCCAATGAGTTGGTATGTGCCGCAACATCTTTTACAATTCCTTTGAAAGAAATATTCCCCGAAGTATGATCTCCGTGATGATGGGTATTGACAAGAAGTTCGAAAGATTTATCGTTTTGTTTTTTAAGCGCATCAATTAAATGCTGAGATTGTTCCGGAAATTCCGCATCAACCACCACTATTCCTTTATCCGTTAACAGGTAGCCGATGGTTCCACCTTTTTCAGTAAATATTCCAACATTGTTACGAAGCATTTTCATTTTCCAGGGATCCTCTTTGACCATGGCTGCAAAAAGTTTAACGTTGAGTAATGATAGCGCTCCGAAAGTGAGCGATGTGTTACGAAGAAAAATTCTGCGTTGCATAAAAAGATTTTAGATGAGGATTGAAAGTTACTAATTAGTACGTAGAATTTTGAAATCAGTTGAAAGCCACAAATCCAGTCTCGTGGGTTGTAGACCAGCCTCCTGATACATGGCTTCAGCGACTTTCAATACTCCATCTTCCTTAAACTGGGCGCTTTGAACCAGGTAGTTATCACAACGAGCCAGGTCATGCATCCGCCAAAAACAACGGAAGGAACAACGCCCAATAATTTTGCGGCAACGCCGCTTTCAAATTGACCGAGCTCATTGCTGGAATTGATGAACATGGAATTTACGCTCATCACGCGACCCCGCATACTATCAGGGGTCTTTAATTGCATAATCGTGCCCCGCGTCACCACGCTTATGCCATCGAGCATTCCGCTGATCATGAGCGCGCCAAAAGAAAGCCAGAACAATTTTGAGATTCCGAAAATGATGATGCAGGTTCCGAAACCAGCGACGGCAAATAATAATTTTTTTCCTTGCCCTTTTTTAATGGGATAGAAGGTGAGCAGGATAACAATTAATATGGACCCCATGTCGGATGCGCCATTTAAAAAACCAAAACCCTGAACGCTGACTTTTATGATGTCCCTGGCATAGACGGGAATCATTGCCACAGCACCTCCAAATAACACAGCGAATAAATCCAGAGAAATCGCGCCCAATAATTCTTTAGTTCTGAATACAAAAGCAAGACCTTCTTTCACACTGTCCCATGTTTTCCTCTCGCCACGCTCGTTTATTGATGGTTTCGGTTTCAATTGAAATAAAATTATTAACGAGGTGGTCATCATTATCACAATGGCTATCAGCGTCCCGGTGTTGTTAAACATGGCAATTAAAAAACCAGCCGTCGCATGCCCGGCAACCGATGCGGAGAGAAATGCACCCTGATTCCAGGTGGTTGCATTCTGTAGGGATGATTTGGGAACGATGTTCGCCAGTATGACATTAAATACCGGGCCTGTGAATGCCCGTACAATTCCTGTTCCGAAAATAATCGTATAAATACAAAGGGCAGTTATGTGGTTGTCGATATTTTTTGTAATGAATGATGTAGAAAGAAAAAGTAAAACGATCGCTGCAGTGAGATAAAGAGCCAGCCCGCGTAAAACCATTTTTCTTTTTTCACTGTTGTCAATTACATGCCCCGCATATAAGGCGAACGAAATTGCGGGGACAAATTCAGAAAGTCCTACCATGCCGATTGCTAGCGGAGAGTTGGTCAAATTATATATCCACCAGCCAACAGTGGTGCTTAACATCCGCAAGCCCATTACAAAAGTAAATCGCGCTGCGATCAAATTCCTGAATTCACTTATTCTGACAGCCGCGTAGGGGTCTGTTTTTACTTGTTCATCTGTCATTCAATCGGGATTTAAGGTTAAAGCATAAGTCCTAACACAACCATCTACTGCATTTTCACA
>DATGFZ010000369.1:0-5494 GCA_035308805.1 Puia sp.
CCCATGATTTTTTGTGCGGCAAAAAAACGGTCCGCGATCATGCCGATAAAAAATGGCGATATCATCGTAGCAATTGCCAGGGCACTATAGGCCGCGCCGATTTGCAATCCCGATGAATGCAGTTGCTCACCCATATAAGTGCCCATGGTAACATACCAGGAACCCCAGATAAAATATTCCAGCAACATCATCAGTGCGAGAGAAATTCCGGTATTTGTTTTCATGTTTAAAACTTCTTTTGGTTTATGTGCAGTTAAGTTTTGTATTTGCAGGGCGAAAATTTACGAAAGAAAAACATAATTAAATCAAAAGTAAAAAGTAAAAGCAAAAAAAGAAGATTCTGTCCAATTTAGATTTTTTACTTATTAGTTCATAAAGCAATAATATTGCAGGCGAATATGAGAATATATTCCGACACGTACAGGCATAAAGGACTTCGGATGAAGTTGGTTGATGCCATTAAGGCAAAAGGCATTACGGATCCGCGCGTGCTTGACGCGATTTTGCATTTACCGCGTCATTATTTTATGGATTCCGCTTTTGACAAACTCGCTTATGAAGACAGGGCATTTCCCATTGCGGAGGGGCAAACCATTTCCCAGCCTTATACCGTTGCTTACCAATCGCAATTGCTGGAAGTAAAACCGCATGAAAAAATTTTGGAAATAGGAACAGGAAGCGCTTACCAGGCTTGTATTTTAGCCGAAATGGGCGCTCAGGTTTATACCATCGAAAGACAAAAAAAACTGTTTGACCTGAATAAGGAATTTACTTTTTTAAAAAAATATTTCTCTATTAAATTTTTTTTTGGGGATGGTTATGAAGGATTACCGACCTACGCTCCGTTTGATAAAGTATTGGTAACTGCAGCGGCACCCCATATGCCGCTAAAATTAATTGAACAGTTAAAAACAGGAGGCAAAATGGTAATTCCGTTGGGCGATGGGAATGTGCAGCGCATGGTCAGGATCACAAAGAACGAAGATGGTACATTTGGCGAAGAAGTATTTGATCATTTTTCTTTTGTTCCCATGCTCGAAGGGAAAAAATAATTTTTATGAAAGTGGTATTGATCGGATCGGGAAACGTGGCGAGTGTTTTGGGCAGAAGGATTTTACGTGCGGGGCATGAGGTCATCGAAGTGATAAGCAGGAATGAATCGCATGCAAAAGCTTTAGCCAGTGAATTGGACTGTGATCATTCCACCATTTTTGCAACCATTTCTGATCATGCGGATATTTATGTTGTAGCAGTTTCCGACAACGCGCTGGTTGATCTTTCCACTGAGTTACACTTTCAAAATAAAATAGCTGTACATACGGCTGGTTCAGTCCCTAAAAATATTTTGCAACATGCGAGTAAGAACTTCGGCGTGTTATATCCTTTGCAAACGTTGCGGAAGGAAATAAAAACTGATTTTGAAATCCCGATCCTCATCGATGCAAACACCCAGGAAACGGTAGCAGTTATTGAAGACTTCGCAAAAACAATTTCTAATCATGTTCAAATTGCCGATGATACATCCCGGGCAAATGTGCACGTCGCAGCGACCATCATTAATAATTTCAGCAATCATTTATTTGCGTTGGCAGAAAATTATTGCATTCAGCAAAAAATTGATTTTACGTTATTGGTTCCGCTGATTGAGGAAACAGCTAAACGAACAGAACAATTCTCACCCGCGCAAATGCAGACCGGCCCGGCAATTCGGCAAGACATGCAGACCATACAATTGCATCTGAAGCTGTTGGAAAACTTTCCCGAATTGAAAAGGATTTACAAATTGTTTACAGAAAGTATTCAAAAAAAACCGTAAGTTTTTGCAGAGGCAGCCCATTTGGATGTTTTTCCTGCCAGCTTACTCGAATGGTAAGACAGGTTTCAGCGGGTTTAGGGGAAAGACTTAACTTGCAGACGGTACTAGCCTAATTATCTATGAAATTGATCGCTGCTTTTTTTCGCCTCATCCGCTGGAACAATCTTATTTTTATCATCATTACTCAATTTCTTTTTTATTATTTCATTATATTGCCAAGTTTTGCCGATCAACCGGATAGTGGTCTGAAAAACAACCTGGCACCTTTTTATTTTTATCTTCTTTGCGTTTCTTCTGTCATGATTGCAGCAGCGGGTTACATCATCAACGATTATTTCGATTTAAATATTGACCGGGTAAACAAACCAAATAAGTTGGTGGTTGAAAAAATTATCAAACGCCGTTGGACCATTTTATGGCACTGGATCCTGTCAGGCATCGGGGTGATCATTGGTGCATATATCTCATGGAAAATCCATAATCCCATCATTGTATTATCTGATTTTGCATGTGCGCTCCTGTTATGGTTCTACAGCACCACTTTCAAAAGAAAATTAATGATCGGCAACATTATCGTGTCACTGCTCACTGCCTGGGTTATTATGGTTTTGTATTTCTGCGAATTCAGCAATGACATTTTTTTGCATCCTGTTTACCACCAGGTGCTATCTCGCATTTTTAAATTTGCTGTTTTGTATGCTGGTTTTGCATTCATCATTTCATTGGTTCGAGAAGTGGTCAAAGATATTGAAGATATGGAAGGAGACGCAGCATACAATTGCCGAACCATGCCGATTTTGTGGGGAATAAATGTTTCGAAAATATTTGCGGCAACCTGGCTGATTGTACTCATCGCATCGCTGATCATCATTCAATTTTATGTATTGCAATATCGCTGGTGGTGGGCAGTTTTATATTGTTCTTTATTGATTGTCCTGCCGCTATTGTTTGTTATGAGAAACTTGTATCGCGCAAGCACGGTCAGCGATTATCATAACCTGAGTAATTTTATTAAAATAATCATGATCACCGGAGTTTTGTCCATGCTGTTCTTTTGAGCAATGGGCTGAACCCTGATCTTTAACAACTGTTTTGAATATATGAGAATTATTTTAGCATCACAATCACCAAGGCGCAAACAATTATTAGAATGGGCTGAAATTGATTTTGAAATCATCGCAAGACAAACAGCCGAGGATTATCCAAGTGGTCTTCCCATGGAAGAAATTCCGGTTCATATCGCCCGCCAAAAAGCCATCGCAGTAAAAAATGACTCAACTGCTGGCGCTATCATCATCGCTGCAGATACGCTGGTGATAATAAACAATAAGATTATCGGCAAACCAACAAACAAAGACGAGGCAGCAAAAATACTTTCAGCATTGTCAGGACAAAAACATCTGGTCGTTACCGGTGTTGTCCTCATAAAGGATGAAAAGGAAATTTCATTTGCAGACATTACTGAAGTTTGGTTTCATGAATTAACTGCAGCGCAAATCGAATTCTACGTAAATAAATACAAGCCCTTCGATAAAGCCGGTGCCTACGCGATTCAGGAATGGATTGGTGTAGTTGGCATAAATAAAATCAATGGCGATTTTTATAACGTTATGGGATTACCGGTTAGCAGGGTTGTCCGGCAATTAGATATTTGCAGGGAGTGGTAACCGGGAAAGGGGACGGCCCCACTTTGCGTAATGAGGCACTTCAAACCTGGTACTTGCCGGCATGATTAATTCAATGCAACTGGCAGTTTTACTGAAATGCCCTGTGGACCTACCTGCCGTCATCAGGATGAAACCTGAAGATCAGGCTTCGGGCACCGGGCTTCCGACCATCGTCCAGTTAAAAACAACATGCACTTTTATCTCTGCATTTATGCTGTAAATGACCGGGCAGGTATATGCAGCTCTTTCAAAAATAAGTCTTTCTTTTTCGTTCACTTGCAGGATTTCAGGAAAATGAAAAGCCAGATTGATCCCTCCGATCCGCCTCGGATCGGCTTTCATTATTTTCTCAATTTCAATTTTTGTCCCGCGCAGATCAACATTCATATCCCTTGCTTTTATTCCCATTATTGTCATCATACAACTGCCGAGTGCAGTGGCAACAAGGTCTGATGGAGAAAATCGCTGTCCTTTTCCCTGGTTATCAAGTGGCGCGTCGGTTTCAATAACCGAACCGGATTGCAAATGCGTGGCAACCGTTCTTAAATCGCCTTCGTAAATAACTGTGGATATCATTGTATATTTTTCCATAAATTTACGCCAGATAAATCAAATCGTTACCGTGAAGAAATTTTTGTTATCAACGCTTATCAGTTTTATTACTTTAAGTTTATTGGCCCAGGATTCCACGTTCAATGCTGCTCCGCAAAATAAAAGCGATAAGAAAGCCGAAAAGAGAGAACGCATAAACAAATTGATGCGAATGGAAGAAGAGGGGGATCTCATTTTTAATAAGCATAATATTTTCGGAATCAAAGTGGCTACCGATGGTTACGGAATTTCTTTTGAGAAAGGGAAGTATAAAACGCCTGAAAAAACAACCATCTTTCAGTTTGAACTTAACGAAAAGAAAAGCTCCAAAGAAAAAAGACTGTCTGCCGGCGATTTTAGCTCGGTAGTTGAATATAAGCTGAATAATTTTTACGAATTTAAGGTTGCGATGGGACAGCAATTTCTTATTGGCGGCAAAGGCAATAAAAATGGTGTCGCCGTTACCGCGCTGTACACGGGAGGTCTGTCATTGGCTATTTTAAAGCCTTATTATATTAATTTGATAGATCAGAATCAGAATCAAACGCAGGAAACATGGCCGCAATATGTAGCCGATCCCAATAATGCCAACGAAGGCGTTTCGGGAGCTGCGGGCTTTTTTGTCGGCTGGAACCATGTATCATTCACACCAGGCGTAAACGCCAAAACTGCCTTGCGCTTTGATTACGGTAGGTTTAACGAAACCATTACTGCTTTGGAAGTTGGTCTCACTTCAGAGTTTTATTTCAGCAAGATTCCGCAGGTTTATCTTGTACCATACAAGCAATTTTTCTTCAATGCATTTGTCGCCATCGAGTTTGGCAGCAGAAAGTGACGTATTTTTGCCAATGTTTTTTTTTGTTGCCGGAGACAGGAATGCTTCCGGATGCGCATTTACGGGAACGGATGGCTGTGCTGTGCTGGTTGAAAAGCTCCAGGAAGCCGCTGTCGCGGCGCGAGGCAGGCGTTTTGAAATTTTGAATCCTGCCGTTCCGGATACGTGAGCGGAGCAGCGAACAGAAGCACCATGTTATGTCGTGATCTTGATAAGCTGTCGACAAATCCTAAAAAAATCGTGAAATTGATCATCATTCGTATAAAATTAAAAGGGTGCAATAATGTTAGCTGAAAATATGCAAGGCGAACCTAAAATCAAAAAGCCAGATTGGCTTCGGGTAAAATTACCTATAGGTGAAAGTTATAAGCATGTTCGCAATCTTGTTGACACACACAAACTGCACACGATTTGCGAAAGCGGCAACTGTCCGAACATGGGCGAATGCTGGGGGGCGGGCACCGCAACATTCATGATTCTTGGCAATATTTGCACGCGAAGCTGTGGTTTTTGCGCGGTCGCTACCGGCAGACCGGAAGCTGTTGACTGGGACGAACCGCAGCGTGTTGCCGAAGCCATTTATTT
>DATGFZ010000370.1:0-9920 GCA_035308805.1 Puia sp.
ACAATCACCGCATCATCTGCACTGCCTTCTCCGTGATGGTGCGCTCCCTCTTTCGCCTGTCCGATAAACACGGCGGTCAGCATCGCAAAAATAAATGCCTGGATAAAAGCCACGAGCACTTCTATGAAATAAATAAATATGGTAAAGGCAATGGATACAGGCGACACGCCCCAACCTACAGCGATATTAAGATTGGCGAAAATAAATATCAGCGATATCAGGCAAATAATAATGATATGCCCTGCCACCATATTTGCAAAAAGACGAATAATCAAAGCAAATGGCTTGGTGAAAACTCCCAGTACTTCCACCGGAACCAGAATTCCCTTTACCCAACCGGGGACGCCGGGCGGATTGAATATATGTCCCCAATAATATTTATTGGAGCTGGCAAGTATGGCTACAAAGGCGATAACGCCGAACATGAATGTGAAAGCAATATTGCCTGTGACATTCGCTGAACCCGGAATGAGTCCTATCAAATTATTTATCAGAATGAAAAAGAATATCGTCAATAAAAAAGGCAGATATTTTTCATGGCTGTCGCCAAGATTTGGTATTGCCACTTCATCCCGCACAAATGTCACCACCGGTTCAAATAAACTTTGTGACCCTTTTGGCGCTGAGGTTACACCCACGCCGCTTTTATAGCGTTTTGCTATCCGGAGCATCACCCAGACAAAAAGCGACAGACCTATTATCATTTGCACCACGTTCCGGGTAAGCGAAATATCATACACCTTAACCGAAGCATCGATTTGGCCGCGATCATTTACGGCAACAACCTGCTGGGGGCTGAATTTTTTCTCATCAAGTTTCAGTTTTTCAATGCTTTCATCCGTGAGCAGCATGTAGCCATCATATGTTTTATGACCATGCTCAAAGGCAGAAGACATAAATACAGAAAATCCTTTGGGCGATGAATACAAAATAACGGGTAAAGGAATGCCGATTTCGGTAGTGGTCCCGTCTTTATGCCTGATGTCAAGAAAATGGAAATAGTGGGCGTTTAGTACGTGGCCAAAAATGAGCTCTTTGGCATTAAATCCCTGTTTCTTTTCTATATGATCATCCTGGGCAAAAAGATTATTTGAAGAAAATAATAATAAAACGCTGAAAACCAATACCAGTAAGGCTTTTATGCTTTTAGAGGACATATTTTTCCCTGAAATTTGCGGCAAAGATAAGGGTGCGTAATGACAATATAAAATAAGAAAATTCCCCCGCTTAAACCTGAGTTTCCACCAAAGCAAAGACTAATTCTTATACTTCAGCGTTTTTAGGTAAACTGAATCAAAAATTAAAACAACTATGAGAACTCAAACAACCAGGTTAACCATTTCAACGGCATTAATTATTTCTGGAGTTATTTTCCTCGCTGCCTGTAAAAAAGACAGTAATTCTTCATCCGGCAATACTACTAACAGTGGCGCACAGACGATGACCACAAACGGTGCCACCAGCGACGGCGCTTACAACGATGTGTTAAACGTTGCTTTGCAAACCGGAAGCGATCAAAACATTGATGCGGTCATGACGCAGCAAAAAAACGGCAAGCAAACAAATTCGGTAAGAACCGTAAATGGGATTAACGGGTTTTATTGTGCAAATGTTACTTTACTGACTACAACTGGCAGTTTCCCCGATACACTGATCGTAGATTTCGGTTCAGGTTGCACCAGCAGCGGAGACGGCATCGCACGCTCAGGGTCTGTTACGTATATTTTTTCCGGAAAACTAAGTACACCGGGTACGGTCATTTCCGCTTCGTTTAATAATTACACGGTAGAAGGTTACCAGCTTGGCGGAAAATATAAACTTACCAATTCGACGACCGGCAGCTCGCTTTCATTAACGAGCGCTGTGGTCAACGGAACGATCACTTACCCCAATGATTCTTCCTATTCTTTTTCAGGATCAAAAACGGTTACGCTGGCATCTGGATCACTTACTGATATTTCAACATTTGTATTCAATATAACGGGAGGTTATACGATCGCTAATGACCATACAGGTGAAACGCTTACCGCGACGGTCACCACTCCCTTGGAAAAAAAGGAATCCTGTAAATATGTTGATGCGGGGGTGGCTGCATTTGTTTATACAAAAGGATCACTTACTGTTGATGGCACTTTAAATTATGGTGATGGCACTTGTGACAATAGCGCCGTAATTACGATTGGCACCGCAACAAAAACTGTTACACTTCCCTGGTAAAATATTTTTTAAAAAATAAGGGGCACTCTGTGCTCCTTTTATTTTTCCTGACAGGTTTAGCCTGAAAAGCAGAATCTTTCTTTTCCCGGAACGTAATCCATTTGCCGGTGATTTTTCCATCGCTGCATGATGCCCAGAGCCCGGCCGCTCCTCGCTTTCTCGCTTATTATTACTGATTGATTGTCCTTCAGGGAGTAACCAGGTCCTTATTACATTTTTTCGACCAAAGACAACTTACTGAATTGCATCTCATGCAATTTGCTATAGAAACCTCCTTTTGACAATAGTTCCTCATGCGTGCCGATTTCTTTTATTTCCCCCTTGTCCAGGACAATGATCTGGCTTGCTTTGCGGATGGTTGACAAGCGATGTGCAATAACAATGGAGGTTCGTCCCGATATTAATTTATCAATGGCCTTTTGAATCATTAACTCAGATTCTGTGTCGACAGATGAGGTGGCTTCATCAAGAATCAAAATAGACGGATTATACAATAATGCGCGAATGAAAGATAATAATTGCCGCTGGCCGAGGGATAAGCTTGTTCCCCTTTCCATAACATTGTAATCGTATGCCCCGGGCAGGCGCATAATAAATTCGTGCATGCCAATCAGTTTGGCCGCTTCAATCACTTTTTCTTTCGGGATTTCTGTGTTCCGCAAAGTAATATTATCCAGAACGGAACCGGAGAAAAGAAAAACATCCTGCAGGACAACGCCAATGTTTTTCCTGAGGGCTTCAAGGTTATAATCTTCTATTCTTACATCATCAATATCTATTTGGCCGTGCTGAATGTGATACAACCGGTTTAGCAGGCTGATGATAGACGTCTTGCCGCTTCCGGTGTGACCCACAATGGCAATTGTCTCTCCCGGTTCAACTTTAAATGAAATGTTTTTCAGCACATAACGCTCATCAACATACGCAAATGAAACATTATTGAAAACAATTTTACCCTTTATCGTTGAAGGATCATACGCTCCTTTTGGCGAAGGCGGGGTAAAATCCTTATTATCCAGAACCCTGAATACCCTTTCACTGGCAACCATTCCCATTTGCAAAACATTGAATTTATCCGCGATCACTCTCAGCGGACGGAAAAGTAAATTCAGTGCCAAATAAAATCCCATGATCTCGCCGGGGATTGCATTGGCGTTTTTGCCCGGCAGGTGAACAACGTGACTCGCGGCCCACCAGACCAGCAAACCTGTCGAGGCTGCCAACACAATTTCAACAACCGGGAAAAAAATGGAGTAGGCAAATATCGCGTTGATGTTTGCGTTGCGATGTTCCTGGTTTATTTTTTTGAATTTATCGGATTCTTTTTGTTCTGCGGAAAATGCCTGCACAATCTGCATTCCTGTTAAATGTTCCTGCACAAAAGCATTTAAACTGGCCACTGCATTGCGCACGCGAATAAAGGATTTATTCACGCTTTCTTTAAAAATATAGGTGGCAAAAAGAAGTATCGGGAATGGCCCCAGACAAACAAGCGTTAGTTTCCAATCGATCCAGAACATAAAAATTAAAATGGAAACGATGGAAAGCAGATCGGCGATGATCGGAATTAACCCGTCGGAAAAAATATCGTTGATGGTTTCAATATCATTAATCGTTCGGGTGGTTAGCGTTCCGATCGGTGTTTTATCAAATTGGGCGAGATTTAAGCCGAGAATTTTATGGTAGACCGCAACGCGCAAATCCTTGACCACCCTTTGCCCGAGCCATGAAGTGATGAAGGAAAAGCAAAACCGCAAAACTGTTTCGATCAATAATAACACGATCTGGATAACGGTGATCCAGATGATCATGTCAACCATTTTGTTTCTTACGATTACGTCACTGGTTATCCCGTTTTTGATGTAATTGTTTACGGTGAGTTGGATAAGATATGGTCTGACCGGTGTGATGACCGCAAGCAAAACAGACAATGCGACAGATAAATACAATCGGCTTTTATAAGGAGCAGCAAAATAAAACACTCTGTTGAGCAAACTGAAGTCAAAAATTTTTTTCCGTTTTTTATCCGACATAGAGTTGGCAAAGATACGGCAGTTTGCAGTTTTTACTTTGAGGCTGAGCACGATGAATTTTGACCATTCATCAAAAAAAGAAGGAATTACAGGGGCCGCTGTTTACAATTTTGTCAGGATGAATGAAAATAGTCATCACGCCGGCTCCCACTCACCATAAAAAATCAGCATTGGGTATTTTCGGTCATCAGAAAGACAAATTTACGATTATGCAGGTTGCATGACCCCGGTAGAAAACCCGGCGCCCCGATGATGAGATGCCTTGATAGCTGATGGGAGGCCGGCTGACCCGAACAAAAAATAATATCAGTTACATGATGCGGTTATTTTCCCGGAGATGCTGACGGTAAACTGCTGCAATGACCAAAACCTGCAATCAGTTTCCCATTGCTTTTCGGTAAGCTTTAATAAAAATTGCGCCGAGGTTCTTGTATGGAGGAATGTAATCATCGAACCTGTCACGGGCTACTGCATCGTTGCGGAACCTAAAACTTAATTCCTTCCACATATTTATCCAGTTGATATTTTTTCCGGAGATTAATGTGTTATTTATTTCCTGCAGAATGGGTTCATTCACGGTGCGCGTGCCGGTTTGTTTGGATGAGATGATGTGCGCATCATTACTTATTTTCAGTACCTCACTCAGGTTATTGTAGCCGCCGCAGGAACCTAGAATTACTATCCGTGCTGTTGGCTGAATGCGTTTTAACGTTGATGAAACATGATAACTATGGCCGCGATGAATATAAATGGTGGGCTGCATGTGATGTGCTTCCAGGTAAGCGCCGAGATCATCCTGTGCCTTTTCATCCGGATCATTTTCACCATTGAGCGGTTTGTTGGCAAAAATAAACACGGGTTTTCCTTTTGTGGAAGTTATGCTTACCCACTGGGGGTTTTCTGCAATTTTCCAGACCGGTTTCCCGCGAAATAACGCCATGAAATCAGCAAAGGAGGTTTGTCCGTCCTTGTCTTCATCATTGCCGTAAAAAAAGGCTTCCTGGATAACTCTTCCGCTGCTGTCCTTTAAAGAATTATAATCAATCGTATAAATTGGGGGAATCCCCAGTTCCCTGGAAAGATCAATTTTTTTTGTTGTGTCTGCAGATTCAAATAATGTCTTTAGCAGGTTGTAAATGATGATCCCTTTTTTATTATCATTCTTCAGATTTTTTGCGTAATTCCACTTTACGGCGTTCAATACAAATTTTGCCAGCGGCGGATTCTTATCAAAAATGCTGCTGTAGGAATCAGCAACATCAACCGCATCTTCTTCATTTGCTTTTTCAAGCCCGATGATAAATGCTTTCATAACCGTGTTCGCATTTTCTTTGTCCATCGTACCTAAAAAATTATCGATGGTGTTGTAAGCAGCAGCCATCTTAATAAACTTCCGGAAATAATCCGCATGTACCATCATGATCAGGCTGTCACCGCGGGGAATTTTCATGTGTTGAAAAATGGCAGGATAGACACCGCGCACATAACTTGAGGTATAAATTTCATCTTCGCTCAGGACTGCCAAATAATATAATTCTTCCGGAGTCAATGGTTCAAGGATCTTAAAACGAACAGGGTCCGGTTTATCGTGAAGCGCATTAATCTCATTGATAAAAATTTCAATCGCCTTACCGCGCAACATTTGTGTTAATGCCGCCATTTCCAATGCTGTGTCTTTTTGAAGAACTCTTTCTGCGTAATCCAACCTTGTTTTTACAAGCAGGCGATAATAATTAAATCCGTCGTTCTTTACCCGGTCAATATCTTCGATGGTAATTTTTCCTTTTATCAAATTATCAAGAAATGGAAAATACAATTGTCCGCTCCGGCTTGTTGCCACTTCTGCAACCGTATGCACGAGCGGGTCTTTGCTGCTGCGCATTCTGGCTGAAAGGGTGGTTCGTGCCGAAGCATAATCATACAACTGGCGGATATTTCTGTGACCAGCGATGATGATCAAACTGTCAGCAAAAGAATAATAAGGATTGCCGCTAAGCACACTGAAAATTTCATCGGGATGCATCTCACAGTATTTTTTGACGAGCAAATCCCGTGAGGGGCGAATGCCAGGATTTTCTGTCGGATACAAGAAACATTCCACTAAAATTTTTCCTACGGCATAAGCGTTCGCTTCAACTATTGGCTGGATACTTTTATTCTGTCTGTCCAATTGTATGCAGGCAACATATGCGTTGATGAGTGCAGGGGCGATTGAGGGAGAAAAATCCCTTTTGTTGTAGTTGTCAGCAAAACCCATAACCAAAGACTCCATAGATCGCAGGTATTTGGTTTTGACCTGCCCGCTGATCGCAGTATCCAATTCGATTTGCTGCTCCAGCTTATCAACCCGCCTGAGCATTGACTCAGCAACGAGTTTATTTACACCCGCGTCCTTTGACACATTAACCGAATCCGTATTCGGAATAACGAGTCGCTTCTGTTGTTTGGCAATGTTGTCATGCCACAATATTCTTTCCTGCGCTATTTTATACGGGTAAGAAGTCGACTGGGCTTCAATCATCAACAAGTTGTTCAGCGCAAGAACAGTAAATACCAATCGCAGAGGTAAAGATTTCGTCATAAAATATCTCATTCTTCCATTTCCTGGTTCACAAAAATACTATGATTGACTGTGTTTAACGCAAAAAGGATGCAATAAGTATCATATTGCACTGAAGTAAAAGACTATTTATCAAGTGAATTGGTTGCTTTTTGATGCTGATCGGGGCGTATACCCATCGAGAGGATTTTTGGAATGTGCGGTTTTTAACCGCTCACCATCGTGATTACCGGCCTGCCCGGAGATGCCAACACATGGTTTAACAAAAAACTGCCATTATTTTTATATTATCAAATTGTAAAGTCGGGCAGGGCTTCCCCCATGCCACTTTTATTTAAAGTAGTTTTGCAAAAATTTTTACATGTTTGCAAAAGGTAAAAAGATATTGATCGCAGATGACGAACCGGATATTTTGGAGATACTTCAATACAATTTGAATAAGGAAGGATATGATGTGATTACAGCCAAGGACGGCGAAGAGGCGCTAACAAAAGCCAAAAATAATAAACCCGACCTGATCATCCTGGACATTATGATGCCCAAAAAAACCGGGGATGAAGTGTGTGAAATACTGCGGTCACAACCGGCATTCAAGAATACGCTGATCGTCTTTTTGACTGCTTTGAATGATGAGGGCTCGCACATAAAAGGTCTGGAAACCGGCGCTGATGACTACGTGAGTAAACCGATCAGCCCGAAAGTATTGGTAAGCCGGGTGAATGCCTTATTCAGAAGAGTAAACTCAGAGCCGGAAGGTAAAATTCTAAAAATCGAGAACCTGACAATCGACCCCGACAAGTTTGAAGTGGTTGTGGAAGATAAAGATGTGACCCTGGCCAAAAAAGAATTTGAATTGTTATACCTGCTTGCGTCGCGACCGGGAAGGGTTTTTTTACGAAATGAAATATTGAACCAGGTTTGGGGAAATGACGTTATTGTTGGTGACCGAACGATAGATGTGCATATCCGGAAGGTCAGGCAGAAATTAGGGCTCGATTGCATTACTACCGTAAAAGGAGTCGGATATAAATTCAGCCTGTAGCAGGGATTAATTTGTTTTGTTTTTTCCAATTCAGGTAATTGGCTGAAATTTGTGAAATAGTTCTCCTGATGTTATCCACAAAAAATTTATCACCCCGGCAGATCTCCGCATTCACCGCCATAATTTTATCCATACCCATTGCAGCGAGCATTTATTTTCTTACTTCCAAATGGGAGATTGCCCTGGCAGCGCTATTCATCGTGCTCATCGGAAGCTATTTTTTGGTTTCTTTTACGCTGGAGCAATTCATTTACAGAAAGATAAAGATCATTTACAAGCTCATTCATCAGACAAAGGCCACCAAGCGGGAAGAAATGTATTTTAAATATATTCTCCCCCAAAAAAGCATTGATGAGGTTGCCGAAGACGTTGAAAAATGGGGTGAAAGACAGAATGAAGAAATTGCCCTGCTGAAACAAAATGAAGCATACCGGAAAGAATTTTTGCAAAATCTTGCCCATGAATTCAAAACCCCAATATTCGCGATACAGGGTTATGTGGATACTTTACTTGGCGGTGCCATGGAGGACCCGGACGTGAGTAAAAAATTTTTGGAGAATACTGCTAAAAATGTGGACAGGCTGGCCAACCTGATGAATGACCTCGATGAAATTTCAAAATTAGAAAGAGGCGAACAATTGTTATATAAACAGAATTTTATTATCCAGGATTTGATCAAGGAAGTGTTTGAATCACTTTACATAAAGGTTAACGAGAAGCAAATTCAGCCTTTTATTAAAAAAGGATGCGAGTTCCCGATGACTGTTTTTGCTGATAAGGAAAAAATCAGGATGGTTTTTTTGAATCTGATTGAAAATGCCAATAAATATGGAAGAACGAATGGCTCCATTATGGCAAGCATCTATAAAACGGACAATGATCATGTGCTCATCGAGATCAGTGATGATGGAATCGGAATTGATGAAGAACATTTGCCGCGCATATTCGAACGCTTTTACAGAACCGACGCAGCGCGCAGCCGGGACAAGGGAGGCACGGGTCTGGGTCTTGCCATCTGCAAACACATTATTGAAGCGCACAATCAACGCATACATGTGCGCAGCACCCCTGATGTCGGGACTACCATTGGATTTACCTTGGAATCGAAGCGGGATTAGGGTGAACGGCTGATCGTGAATAATGCGTCTTTTTTTATTTCGCCAGCGTGATGGCATTTCAGAACTGCCGTCCACAAACTTCAAACTAAAAACTAACTTATATTTGCAGCTTAATTTTTTTACAGTGCAGACAACTACGCAAATTTTTGATTACGCGAAATGGAATGCCAGGCTTCCGGAATTGAGTAAGCAATATCAACAGGCAAATCCTTATGCCCATATCGTG
Source organism: Puia sp. (assembly GCA_035308805.1). Classification (GTDB taxonomy): domain Bacteria; phylum Bacteroidota; class Bacteroidia; order Chitinophagales; family Chitinophagaceae; genus Puia. The sequence goes on from DATGFZ010000370.1 coordinate 9,197, forward strand.
CTTGAAAATTTTTTGAATCCTGAAGCGCTCGATGAGTGCGTCGGTGCATTCAACAAATTGAATGAATCGGAGGGCTGGATCAATTACACGCACTACAACGAAAAAAAGAAAGGTCTTAATAAACTGGATATGTTGCCCGACGCGATCAAATCAACGATTAACGAATTGAATTCGCCGGAATTTTTAGCTTTTCTCAGCACTTTAACCGGGATAAAAAACCTGCAAAAAGATGATCATCTCGAAGGTGGCGGCATTCATCAGTCAACCAAAGGCGGATTCTTAAATATTCATGCAGACTTTACTGTGCATCCGCATCATCGCAACTGGCAACGTCGGGTTAACGTTCTTGTTTATTTAAATAAGGGGTGGAAAGAAGAATGGGGAGGAAAATTAGAGCTGTGGGATAAAAAAATGAAAGCCTGCGAAGTAAAAGTGCTTCCTGTTTTTAATCGCTGTGTAATTTTTAATACGGATGCAGATTCATATCATGGTCATCCCGAACCAATGACCTGTCCGGAAGGTCAATTCAGAAGGTCAATTGCTTTGTATTATTATTCCATAGAAGACAAACCATTTCGACGGGCAACCTATTACCAGGCACGACCGGGTGAAGCCAACAAAAAATTAATGGTGAAAATAGATAACGCCATGGTTGCCGCTTACACAGAAATAAAAGGACGCCTCGGCGCGAATGATAAAATAATCAGTAAAGTGCTTAGGTGGT
>DATGFZ010000371.1:0-7421 GCA_035308805.1 Puia sp.
GAAACGGTGCCGGGAGTTTTGCTGGTTTCCACGAGGCGGTCATAGGTGGATTTGCTGGCGATATATACCGCTTCCTGCGATTTCAATTTCGATTCGGCTGCAGCCAGCTCCGAATTGATTTCCGGCGCTTCCATCACTGCCAGCAATTGGCCTTCTTTGACCTGCGTTCCGACATCGGCATAAAGCCTTTTGACAAAGCTGCTCACTTTTGCGTACAGGTCGACCTGCTGGAAACTGATGAGTTCGCCCGGCACCTGGAGTGATCCGGTGAGCTGCCCTGTTTTCAGATGGAAGGTCTCTAAAGCAGCAGGCGCTGTTGCTTCTTTTTTGGCATCGGCAGGCTCTTCCCTGGCACTTGAACTCCCGCAGCCGGGTAAGGTCATTCCTGCAAGAAATACCAGAGCCGCACCCAACACACCATGAATTACTGCTTTCATTTATTCTTGTTTAAAATACAAACAATTTGGCACTTATATCCAATTAAAGGAGTGTATTTACATACTTCAACTTCTTGTAAAAAGTATCGTCTTTTTCTCAGTTTTTAAAAAACAAAAACTTTTTTAATCTGCTCTATCTCGCCTTCAGTAAGCTGTGTCTGAGTTGTCGCGTAACTGTCAATGTACTCAAGGAGATCCTCGTGCATGGATTGAGGTAATGAAACTACTCGACGAAGGTAGATTTTTTTTGAAAAATTGTAATATTGGGGTGGGATTGGGTCGTTTTGTACAACACAAGAGAAAAAGGTGCACAGAAAGGCTGAATTACTCCAGCCTTTTATTGTAATAAGAATAATTAACTCGCTGGTTGTGATTTAGGACTGGGACTGTCTTCATCACTCGAAATTCTCCGAGCAAACCATTTCCGTGTCGATATGCAATCAGAGGAGGGAATCGGAACAAGGCTCACTCTTTCTTTTGACAACCAGGGTTCGGAAATGGCTTAAAAATCTAATATACCGGGACTAAAAATAAAATTTGGGCGCATGGTACCTGACCTATTACAATTCATAACCGCTTTTGATCACAGTGGAAATCATTTTGAATTGTTCATTGGCATTGAAACAATGCGGTGCATGAGCGGGAATGACAATTCCTTCACCTAAGCATAGCCTGTATTTCTTGTCATTGATAATCATTTCTGCACTCCCGTCAATTATTTGAACATAAGTATCAAAAGGAGAAATCTTTTCAGCTAATTCCTCTCCTATGGCAAATGAAGAAACCGTAATATTTCCGGTTGTCTTTCTGATAATGGTTTTGCTTACTACTGCATGGGGAACGTATTCAATAATTTCAACAATGATATGCGCTGTTGATTTTTGTAATTCATTTGGATCAGATTGAGTCCTCTTACTGGCAGGATTATCCCGATCAGTATGACTGCTCTTTTCAGTAAGGTTAGTAAGAGTGTTTTTATCTTTTTCCATTATTTGTGAGAATTAAAATATTCCGCGAAGGTCTGCATCTTTAATTGGCCAAATGTTACACAAATCCAGAAAGAAGTTACATTATTCGCGTTTTTTTGGATTGCGGGCCAGAATTTGAAAGACTCACGATTCAAATATCCTCTAAAGTACTTCGCCTTTTCCGTTTTATTTTTTTAAAGAAAGAAGGAGTAAGGCCGGTTATTTTCTTGAATTGATTGGACAAATGCGCGACACTGCTGTAATCGGTCTTCCAGGCGATTTCAGTGATACTGAGTTCGTCATAAATCAGTAGTTCTTTAACACGCTCAATTTTATGTAAAATATGGAAATGCTCAATCGTGATACCCTGCGACTCCGAAAATAGGTTAGCCAGATATGTGTAGTTATGACCCAGTTTTTGACTTAAATAATCAGACAAATTTATTTTGAGAGGTTTTTCTGAATAGTGGACCAGTTCGACAATTACATTTTTTATTTTTTCAATCAGAATGCTTTTCTTATCATCCATCAGTTCAATACCTGATTTTTTGAGCGCCAAATTCAACTCATTCCACTTATCCGCTGAAATATCTTCTTCAATTTCAGCTTCCCCTAATTCCACTGTTTGATAATGCAGTCCCAGTCTTTCCAACTCCGCTTTCACTAGCATTTTGCAGCGGATGCTAACCATATACTTTAAAAAAAGCTTCATAGATCATGAGATATAGATTTGGGCAGTCAACCAAAGTAAATTAATCAAAATTAGTCTTTTGTAAAAAGAGCCCCTAACCAAGACCAGACCTCTCGGGGATTTTGGATTCTTGCCTGTTGACACGAACAATGTTGGAACATAATAAAGATAATTGGCTGGTTCTGCAAGAAAATTATATAATTCCGGCGATAATTTATACAATTCACACTATTTCCTTGCTGAGAAGAAAATCAAAGTGCGAAATATGTAATAATCAGAAACAAATGTATAACACTTTCTATCGCAAACGAATTTACCTTCACCCTGTAATATCATGACCCTTTCAAAAAAAACCTACGACACGAAACTGCCTGCGATAAAGGTCAGTGATGCCAATTGGTTCATGTATCCTCAAACGGCAAAACCCCTGAAAGCTGCCAAGGTTCAGGAAATCAAAGAGCAAAAACAACCGGTCGAATTTACTTACACGCTAGCCCATGAAATAAGAAATCCTCTGTCCACTATTAATTTGGCGGTAGAAATGCTAAAAACCACTATCGACGAGAAAGAAAGGATAGAATGCCTGGATATTATTGTGAGAAATTCCTCCCGAATTAATGCTTTATTGACTGATCTTCTTACCTCTTATCAGTTGGACGAAGTCGAGTTAGAAAAATATTCAATTAGCCAAGTGTTGGGCGAAGTTCTCATGACAGTTGAGGATCGTCTTAATCTCAAAAATGTAAAGGTTTCAAGATATTATACTACTCGTGGTTGCAAAATATTACTGAATAAGGAAAAAATAAAAATTGCTTTAACTAACATCATCATTAATGCTGTTGAAGCAATGCCTCCGACAAAAGCGCAATTGAAATTGGTTACTAAATTCAAAAATGGCAAATATATAATTGAAATTGCAGACAACGGATCCGGGATAAGTAAAGAAAACCTGAAGAAGATATTTACGCCATATTTTACGACCAAACCAGGGGGGATAGGACTGGGATTGTCATCATCACTGGACATTCTCCGCGCAAACCATTTTCATGTGAATGTGCAATCAGAGGTGGGAAACGGGACGCGGTTCATCCTGTCCTTTGATAGCCAGGATGCAATGGGTTAAAATCTATTTACACTGGGAATTAAAATGAAATTCAACTGTAACTATTTTTACGTGTGTACCGTTGCTTGCTCGAGTATGATTCGTAATTCAATAATTAAGCCCCTAAAACTCTAAATCAACTTTTTATGGCCGTCACGATGTGTTTAATTGAAAATTTTGATTATCGTCTGGAATATCAAAAGGATCCTTCGGATAATACCTACAGCGGTATTTTAGATCTAAGATCACCGATCCTGTTTAGTTATTCTGATACTTTGTTTATACCGGAAATTGACAAAAGCCATCAACTGGCGATCAGAAATACGATTAAGTCCCATGAGAGGATGAAGTAAACAATCGCGAGTAACAAAAAATCCAGATATCACTAATGCAAGTATGAATCGTAATAATAAATTCATTCCAAGATCGTATGATGTCAATATGTCTGCACAATATATGACCCGCAATATCAGAATCGCCTCACAATTCGGACTTCGTGCCCTAGTTGATGTAGGACTTGTATTTCCAAAATATAACTGACACCTGTTGCGTGGAATAGTCGCCATTTAAGAGACGCGGTAAGTTGGCACTAAACAAATCATGATTAATTTTAACTTGAAGAATGATGGTACTTATACGTATAGCACTCGAGATATAAGTGTTTCCATGTACTTCGTTGTAAATTCCATTTTATTCGACCCGAATCTGACACAAATAATGTATCTTCATAGGCGGATTATCAACGGGTTGGAAAATATCGCATCAGATCCATAAAACTTAGCAAGGCTGTTTAGTCTTTAGTTATTTATATCCTGGTTTAAAAATCCTCTTATTAAAGCCTCCGAAATTCAGAGAAAGTGCTCCGTTGCCTTTCATTTTTACCGTATGAAACTGTTTTTCAAATTTATGGTCAGCATCCGATGTAAAATGCTCGTGAAAGCAGAGTTGGAGAAACTCGGAATTCATTATACAAGAGTGGAGCTCGGAGAAGCAGAGATCGAAGAGGACATTAGCCTTCAACAATGGGACGAGCTGAATGCAACCTTAAAAAGGTCAGGCATAGAATTGATAGATCATAAAAGAAGCCATCTTATTGAAAATATAAAGCAAGTCGTAGTTGAACTCGTCCATTACTCCGAAGAACCGTTGGAAATAAATTTTTCAGAGTACCTATCTGAGAAACTTAATCATGATTATCCCAGCCTTGCCGTCCTGTTTTCAGAATCTCAGGGTATTACCATTGAGCATTTTCTCATCACACACAAAATCGAACGCGTCAAAGAGTTGCTGATTTATGATGAACTCAATATTACCGATATTGCCTGGAAAATGGGCTATTCCAGCAGTGCTCACTTGTCCAGCCAGTTCAAAAAGATCACAGGTCTAACCCCGTCTTTTTTTAGAAAAATAAAACGCAAGAGAAAAGACCGGTTAAACGACGCCTCAAATGATCATCCCTGAACTCCAAAATGAATTTTTGCGGAAAACATTTAAATGTCCTTAACGGGATTCACGCACATCTGAAGAAAACAAATTCGAAAATATCATTCATATGAAAACAATCTGTGAATTATACAACGCATTGGCAGCGCTGTGTAAATATTCCCAGTAAAACAAACCTAATTTCGAAAACGCGCTCCAAATATAGAATGTCCAAAAAGCAGTTAGCTTGTAAGCGTAACCCCGATTTCTCGGGGTTTTTTATTTGATGATATGCATTACGAGTTAAGTAAATAATCAAATGACACTTCTCATGATGCTAACGATCGTTTGCGTTGATTACCGAAAGATTTAACACTCTCGATTTCCATTTCTCTCCCCTTAATTAAAAAGCTTTTGCCGGCAGCTAAGTGCAAATACTTATTCCAATATATCTGTGAATTATACAAGTATTGACACTAATCCTATAAAGCGATTGACAAGATGATCAAGAACTTTGAGATAATAAAATTTATAAATTCAATTCACTGTCCAAAAAAAATTCAATCCACAAATTGCTGAAGTCCAAAACGGTTTTGGATATCGAATTTGATCTCGATAGCAACAGTAAATAACCTTTTAATTCCTCTGTCATCAAAGATGTCGTTACCTGCAGATATTCATTATCTGCATGCATTAGACCTTATACTTATTGAAAAAAATTGAAGCTCTTTATCAAAAATATGGTATGCAGCCGCTGCAAAAATGTAGTGAAGTCCGAATTGGAAAAATTGGGATTGCACTATACCACTGTTCAATTAGGGGAAGCGGAAATAACCGATACGCTTTCCAGGAAAATGGAGGAGTCTTTAAGAATTGCTTTATACAAATCAGGTCTAGAACTGATGGACGATGGTAAAGCGGTGCTGATTGAGAGAATAAAAAATGCGATTGTTGAAATGATTCATTACAGTGATGATTTTCCAAAGATAAAATTCTCCTGTTATCTGAGTGACAAATTGCATTATAATTATACGTATATATCCAATCTCTTTTCAGAAGTGAAAGGTGTAACCATTGAACAATTCATCATCGCCCATAAAATTGAACGGGTAAAAGAACTGCTCCTGTACAATGAACTCACCTTAAAAGAGATTGCGCATAAACTTGTATACAGCAATACAGCACACCTTTCGAAACAGTTTAAAAAAGTCACCGGATTAACGCCCTCCTTTTTTAAAAAGATGAATGATAAGGAATTTATTTCCCTAGAAAATTTATAATTTATTTTTCCCCTTCCATCGATTTTCTACTTTTTTTGATCTGTTCGTTTCAGCATTTCCAAAACATGTTTACGAAATATTCAGAGCCGTGAATTGTACTACACTTTTCTGGGATTCTATAAAATCAGCAGCAACAAACGAATCTAATTTTGAAAATCATTCGCCATTCAAAATAAATTATATACAATGAGAGTAACTCTACTCCTTACGCTAACCGTGATTTTTCTGTCACTTGTGCCCTGTGTAAATCTCGCCCAGGCACCGAATTTGGGAACGACCGCCAGTTTCGCATTATTTACTGCAGCGGGTGCATTCGGCAATACTTCAGCGAGTACAACTGTCACTGGTAATGTGGGAACGAACGTGGGAGCATTCACGGCATTTCCTCCGGGAACACTGATTGGACAACAGCATGTGGCTGATGCTGCATCAGCGCAGGCCGCAATAGATGTGGCCAATGCATATGCAGCATTGAGCGCTGTCACCTGCGGTCAAGTTCTAACAACTCCGATGGGAAGCGGACAGGTTCTCAGTCCAAATGTTTACTGTCTCGGCGCAGCCTCGACAATAAGCGGAAATTTAATCCTCGATGGGGGAGGCGACCCGAATGCTTTGTTTATTTTCAAGATAAATGGCGCTTTAGCGACAGCTAGCTTATCCAGTGTTACCCTGATCGGCTCTGCGTCCTTATGTAATGTCTATTGGCAGGTGAACGGGGAAGTAGATCTGGGTGATGGTTCTGTTTTTGAAGGCACCATCGTTGCAGATGGAGCCATCAACTTGCTGGGAAGTGCAATGCTTTTGGGCAGAGGTCTGAGCACCGCGGGGGCCATTTCTTTACAAAATAATATAGTCACTATTGCCACCCAACCTGTGGCCTCAACCATAACAGCGGGCGGCCCAACATCGGTTTGCCAGGGTAGCAGTGTCACGCTTTCAGGAAACGTTGGAGGCACCTGGAGCAATGGAGCGACAACAGCAACAATCACGACAGATACGAGTGGTAATTTCTTTGTGACAAATACAAGCAATTGCGGCAATGCAGTTTCAAATCATATTGTAGTAACGGTTAACCCGCTGCCAGTTGCGGCCGCCGGAACTAACGCGACTATCTGTAATGGAAACAATGTAACCATTGGAGCCAGCGCAAATTCGGGAAGTACTTATTCCTGGACACCGATAGCCGGTCTGAGTTCGGCAACGATCGCAAATCCTGTTGCCAGTCCAACGACAACAACAACTTATACTCTTACGGAGACTATAACAGCAACTGGATGCCAAAATTCCAATTCAGTTACGGTTAGTGTAAATCCTTTGCCGGTTGCATCAGTGATCACCGCAGGTGGGCCAATTTCAATTTGCGCTGGCGGAAGTGTCGTTCTTTCCGGTAATAGTGGAGGAACCTGGAGTACGAGTGAAACTACTCCATCGATAACCGTGACCACACCAGGTACTTACTTTGTCACAAACACCAACAGCTGTGGCACAGTAACCTCAAACGAGATTGTCGTAACGCTTAGC
>DATGFZ010000372.1:0-2436 GCA_035308805.1 Puia sp.
AATCCTTTCACATCATTCAATAACCGCTCCTTTGTTTTATTGAAGTAATCGATCGCATATTTTCTCTCTTCAGCACTAAGCGTTTCCGGTTTACGTGTCGTGAAACTGGCAGCAATGATTACGGAGGTGAGCAAAATAATTTTTTTCATGATGAGCTATTTTGATGTTAGGCTTAACCGGTAATTATAACGCCATAAAGATTATTAGTTTTTATGAAGTTGCCAACTGTATTTATCGAGCGGACTGCCTGTATTTAGTGAACGCCATGCTGTGCGGTGTTAATCTCACCCATATTTGCTCGTTTGCCCGTTTACCAATATTTTTGCAACTCATAAAAAATCCAAGGATGAGACAAATTGCTTTCAGAGAGGCGTTGCGTGAAGCGATGGTTGAAGAGATGCGCCGCGATGAGCGTGTTTTTTTGATGGGCGAGGAAGTGGCAGAGTACAATGGCGCATATAAGGTTAGCCAGGGAATGCTGGATGAATTTGGACCAAAGCGCGTCATTGATACACCGATCTCCGAATTGGGGTTTACCGGCGTGGGTGTCGGGGCTGCGCAAAATGGTTTGCGGCCGATCATTGAATTCATGACTTTCAATTTTGCCGTGCTCGCGCTCGACCAGATCTTAAACACGGCTTCCAAAATGCTTGCTATGAGTGGCGGCCAGGTTGGCTGCCCGATCGTTTTCAGGGGACCAAACGGTTCTGCGGGTCAGCTGGGCGCACAGCATTCCACGGCGTTTGAAAATTATTATGCAAATATCCCCGGCATAAAAGTGGTTTCTCCGAGCAACGGTTACGATGCAAAAGGTTTACTGAAACAATCCATCCGTTACGAAGAAGACCCGGTCATTTTTATGGAAGGCGAAACAACCTATGGAGATAAATCCGAAGTCCCGGAAGAAGAATATTATATTGAACTGGGAAAAGCGGATGTAAAGCGACCGGGAAAAGACATCACCATCGTTTCTTACAACAAGATGATGAAGGTTGCCCTTGGCGCGGCTGCTGAACTGGAAAAGGAAAATGTCAGCGCAGAGGTTATTGATCTGCGCACCATCCGTCCCCTGGACTGGCATACCGTTTTGGAAAGCGTTAAAAAAACAAATCGCCTGATCATCGTCGAAGAACAATGGCCTTTTGGTTCTGTTTCGACAGAGCTCACCTACAATATTCAAAAGGAAGGGTTCGATTATCTTGATGCACCCATACGGCGCATCACCTCTGCTGACGCACCTTTACATTACGCGCCAAATCTGGTTGCGCTGGCAATGCCCGATGTCTCGCGCACCGTTAAGCTTGCCAAGGAAGTTATGTATATGAATAAGTAAATGTTTATTGGGTTAAATTGCTCGTTGGCTCATTGGAAGAACTCAGCAACCGGTGATTTCCGGACAGCCAAATTCAAATCTTTATGCCGCGGGATAGCCTCAGCGGGCAGACTGATTCATTTAACAAATTTTTTTCCTGTCAGGTTGTTGCTTTTTTACAGGTTCTGCGTCTAATAATAAAAGCACGGAATATGAAAAATGCTACACAACAAGAAGTATTGCTGATAACCGGAACCACTTTTTCATCTGCACAATTATCCAAAAAAGATGAATCAAAAACCAAAGACCTTACCGATCTTGAACAATTGGAAGAAGCCTGCTGGAATGGATTGTTGCAGGAAATGCTTCCGGAAATCTTTGATAAAAATATAACCGAAGAAAAATCTTACCTGTGGCAGATCAAAGAAGGGAAATCTTTTCTTGAACTCGAATGGGCGGAATCTCCCCGGGAAAAAGACAATTTCTTTTCGATTGATCCCTATGATTTTTTAGAATCGGAAAATTACAATTGAGGTCCTGCACCCTGAAAAATGATGCGGTTCAAATACAGTATTTAAAATGTCAATTCGAGATCCGTTTCTGCATAACCAACGCAGGTAAGCACCAATCCGTTTTGCAGATCATTTGCTGTAAGCACTTCATTGATGCTCATCTTCACTTTCCCCTTTTTACACGTCGCAACGCATGTTGAACAAATACCACCCCGGCAGCTATAAGGTAACGGAATATTATTGTCCAATGCAGCCTGCAAAATATTTTTCGGATAGGCAGCTTCCAGATGAAATGTCTTTTTTGCGAAATGAATGGTGATTTTTTTGGGGGTGGTGTCGCCGATCAATGGCGGCATCGGAATAAAATCGACAGTAAAATTTTCTTTTTTTATTTGTTCATCTGCAAATCCCATCCATTTTAAGGTGAACTGAGCCATGCGCATAAATGAACCCGGCCCGCATACATAGAATAATGGGCTCTTATCTTTATCAAACAGGTCTGCGATTGATTTTTCCAATAAAAAAATATTCAGTTTTTCCGGGTTCTTATTTTTTGCCGGTTGGCTTAAAAAACTAATCAAAGAAAACTGATGATGAATCTTTACCATTTTC